>CAYWZD010000531.1:0-3092 GCA_964462755.1 uncultured Victivallales bacterium
GCGCGGATATCTCTGCGCCCGGAGCGTGGCGAACGAGACTTTCCGGCCGGGCAGGGACGATCCGTTCCGGATGGCCGCGGCGGCGGTGCAGGACAATTCCGGCAGTCTGTTCGAGGAAATGGTCCGGCGCGCTTCCGGGGAGGAGGTCGCCGTATTGGTGTTTCACGGCGTGCCCGATCCGGAACACGCATGGGTGACGACCGCCCCGAACCGTTTTGAAACATGCTTGAATTGCCTTGCGGAACAGGATTGCCGTGTGATTGCGTTGCGTGATTTGTTTGCATAATTGAAGTTATGCGGGTATCTTATCAATCTATATATGAACAGCCGGAATGGCGAGGTTTGAATTCACGTTCCGGGGGGCTTTGTCGGAGATTTCTGAAAAAGGAGAACGTCAGATGAACGAACCGCAAATGGGAAATGTCGTTTCGGCGGAAGAGTTGTCCCGTCCGAATGTGGAAACGCCAGCCGTACCGGAGGAGAAAATCTGCTGTACGAGGTGTGCCGCTGAAATCCCGGAGGTCGACTCGTTTTGTCCGGTCTGCGGATTCGATTGGCACGACTCGAGAAAACAGAAGATCACCCGTTATTTCTATTATTTCTGCATCGGTTTCATATTTTCCCTTCTGACTCCGCTGCTGCCTCAACCGGGGCCGGGCAATTTACTGGCGCCCACGTTGCTCCGGCTTCTTGTATCGGGCCTTTCTGTGATCGGCACGGTGTTCGGCATGATGTTCCTGTATCAGTGCTGGTCGCTGATTCCGAAGAAGAACCGTTCCGCCTGGCCGGGGCAGTATGTGGGATTTCTGTTTGTTCCTTTCTATAACCTGTATTGGATGTTTCCCTCCTATTACGGACTGGTCAGAAGGCAGGAGGCATTGCTTCCGGAGGGAAAAAAAGGGAACAGGGGGATCATGGTTCTGCTGTTTCTGATACTGCCGTATGTGTTCCTTCTGTTCATGCTGGTCGCTGTGGTTGTTCTCATCCTGTCGGGCGTCATGCACCGGGATATGTTTCTGGGCACGGTCCAGTCTCCCCTGTACAAACTCGGTCTTCTGGTCATCTATGTCATACCCATGAGCATCATCGGGGTTCTTGCCTTCCTCCAGATAAAGAAAGGGGCTTGTGCCCTGATGGAGCTGTCGGCGGAGGAGAAAAAACGGATCATGATGTCCGTGCCGGGCGCGCCGGGATCGAAGAAAACCGCTCTCTGGCCGGTCTGGACCTCCGGCGGATGCGGGTGCCTCCTTTTCTTGTTGTGTTTTATCCTTCTCGTTGTCGCGGTGATTGGAGGTTCCGCTCTGATGCGGAACATGCAATTCAAACAGCATACGGATTGCATGGGCAATCTGATGGGAATCGGACTCTGCCTCAAATCCTATGCGGCCAACAACGGCGGACAATTTCCCGTTCACAGCGGGAAAGAGGGACTGGAGGCCGCATTTGGATACAAACCGTCTGCGCCGTATCCCAATGCGCTGATCTGTCCGATAGACAAAGAATCTTCTTCCGCGAATTTTTCCTATGTCTATATCGGTGGCTTGAACAATCGGATGCCTCCGGATACGATCGTCGCATTCTGTGTGCATCCGTGGAACAACAGCCGGAAAAAGCTGTATAATGTGCTTTATGTGAATGGGACCATTCAGCCGGTCCCCGTATCCGGAAGGGACGGTTATATTGAACTGTTCCGGAAGTCCGGAATTCTGGATAACCGCAACGCTTTTACGGCCAAGGGGAAGCAGTTGCCGCAGGAGACCCGCGATTATATTCTCCGGCTGATGGAAAAGGAATTCTAGAGAACGCCTTTTTGTCTGAAGGCGCGGTCATATGGAATCTGCAGAAAAGGGGGAGAATCAAGTGAGCGGGGAATCCATGAATAATAAAATAGCATCGGAAGGTGTTGCGGGCGCAAGTGTGGAAACCCCGGTTGCTGCGGAGGAGAAAATCTGCTGCACGAGGTGTGCCGCTGAAATTCCGGATATCGATTCGTTTTGTCCTGCTTGCGGGTTCGGCTGGAACGAGTCGAGAAAAAAGAAAATTCTCACTTGCTTCCGGATTTATTGCATTGGTCTTGTGTTGAACATCCTGATTGCGGTCATTCAGCTTTTCGTCAGGGACAAAACGGTGTTGTATTCCGTGTTCAGTGTGTTGTCCGTGATGAGCGCGATTGTGGTGTATGTCTATCTTATGATTTTCATGTATCAGTGCTGGTGTCTGATCCCGAAGAAGTCCCGTCGCGCCTCGCCCGGACAGTATGTGTGGCTTCAGTTCGTTCCCTTTTATCAGATATACTGGGATTTTCCCGCTTACTTCGGATTGATCAGACGTCAGAATGCAATGCTGCCGGAGGAAAAACGGGGAAACGGGGGCGTCGTTCTGGCCTTTCTGATTCTTTCCAGTATGTATATCATCGGCATCTTTCTGTTCATTATCGTCACGGCAATTTATTCCGTGAAAAATCAGATTTCTGATTCTTCCGGGATTTTTAACGACAGCTGCTTCATTGCAATACACACCGTGATTGCGGTGCTGGTTTCGGGCATGGGGTATCTGGCCTTCCTTCAACTTAAGAAGAATGCCTGTTCCCTGTTCGGGCTTCCGGCGGAAGAGAAAAAGAAACTCATGATGTCCGTGCCGGGTGCGCCCGGGGCGAAGAAGACCCCTCTCTGGCCGGTTTGGACTTTCGGCTGCGGCTGTTCGTTTTTTTTCCTTCTGTTGTTTCTTCTGGCGCTCGTCCTTACCGTTTTTGTCACCATGGGGAAAGATGGCAAGCGGATTCAATGCCGCAACAACATGAACCAGATCGGGCTTGCGCTGAAAATCTATTCGGAATACAATAAGGGACAGTATCCTCCCTGCGGGGAGAACGGGCTCCGGCTTCTGGTTGCGAAGCGTTATCTTTCGGGAAAACATCTGAGATATCAGGATGCCGCCTGTCCCGTCACTCCGGATGGCTTCGCGTATGTTTACCTTGGAGGGGTAAATAACAAGGTTCCGGCGGATACGGTTCTCATGGCCTGCGGAACTCCGGAAAATGCGGAGAAAAACACTCGTTTTTATGTCCTTTTCGCCGACGGTTCCGTTCAGGA
>CAYWZD010000532.1:0-3086 GCA_964462755.1 uncultured Victivallales bacterium
ACGTAATGCGGTCTGCCGTTCAAAGTCATGAGCGATTGCGCCAGAAGCTTTGACGTCAGGACTTTGCGGACACGCCGCCCGTTTACGATGGACGTAACCGTCCGCGACTTACTGCGGATGAGACCAGTGTCGGAGGCTTCATACATCGGCAAGCCGGGGATGGTGCGCCAGCTCATCAATCCTCATGCGGAGCGAACTCACCGCAGTGTTTCCCGCCGTGAAGCTGGGGAAATCCTTTGACGGTCGGGGCATGGCAGCGGCATTCGCCCTTGGGAAAATAGAAACCGGCCGAGATTTCGCGCCAGTCTTCAAGTTTGTGGAAATGCTTGCAGTTCAAGCACATCTTTTTGTCTTTCAGACTGTCGATGAACTCTTTCACAGTGAAAGAAACCACCGGGAACCCCGGCATAATGAGAAACATGGGAGACTTTTCGTTCAGCATGATGATGCCTTTCTTTGTTGTTTGAACGGATGAAAAAATTAAACTTCGAATCGCCTCGCGTGAAATACACGCAAAATGGCTAAAATAGCTGTACCCCTCTATATTCTCTTTTAACCATATATATTATGATGATATATATTGATAATAAGAGAGATAAGCCTTAGAAAAACCTTAGAAAAACCTTAGAGCCGTCTCGAAGATTTTTCAGCCGGTTTAGATAAACGGGTCTTTTTTATCGAAGATTTCACCTCTTTCTTCGAATCTTCATTTTTTCCATGCCGGGAGGTGGGTTCAAGACGCTGTATTTCGCATTTTCAAGCTTAATCCAGCCTCTTTCCATGAGTTCGGCAAGGAGTTTCGTCCGGTCTCCCGATGTCGTTCCGGTTCCGGTTGAATAGTGCGAAATTGTGCTGGTGAGCACTCCATCGCCCCGATCTTGATCGCGAACAATCTCAAAGATTCGCTTGAGTTTTTGCTCCGTTTCCCGCGAATGGGTGTCGCAGTCCATGACATTGCTCAATACTCTTTCCGCCTGAGAGAAGAGCCACATGGTGAGCGTCCGTGCCTTGGAAACAGCCTCATCGGTAATAACAACGGTCTCTCCCTGTGATTTTATACCGTGGTTGACGGAAAGCATCACCATGAATCGCGGATAATACTCGCAGCAGAGCCGCCGCCACGATGGATTCAATTTCGGATCGCAATTGCCAAGGAAAACTTTCTGCAAATCGTCGGAATAGTCCTCGTCCAGTTCGACGGAGCCTTTTTTGCGGAGAAACACGTCAACGATGACGTGCATCTGCTCCATCACGGCGGCGGAATCAAACCGCGCCGGATTTCCGTAGAATTCCGGCATGACGGCGAAGATGAACCGTCCGAGGAATCCGGTATAAATGTTCTGCATATCAACAAGCTCCGTAAAGACTTTGGGTTGAATGTTCGCGATGATGTTCGGGCAGCAGTAGTCAACGCTTCTGGTCGATGAACCGCGTCCCCGCTCGGAAAAGTTCTGGTCGTAGTATCCCTGTCCGAATGTTTCCGTGAGAAAACTGGTCGCCTTGTTCTGCCAGTGATGCGGATCGAGCCAATTCTGCATTTCCGAGATGGTCAAGAGTCCGTTCGGCTTTTTAGTCAAAACGTTTGCCAGCCCTTCCGCCGAACCGGACGTTCCGAGATTCCAATCTGCGATGACGTGTTCACCATCCGCGTTGCGGATGCTCGGATTATTCATCCGGGCAAACTTGCCGATGAGATTTCCAATGTCCTTGCCGGAAGCGGAATTTGCCACAACCATCGCATAAACGTTGCATACCTGACCGCCTGCGGTATTGATCTTGAGTTTTGCGCGATCCGCACCGATGGGACGAAGTCCGCCGAGCGTTCCGTACCGCCGTTGCAGCTCTTCCGTTGAAGCCTCGCCCGTAAGGCAACACGCCGCCGTGACGATTGCTTTCAGAAGCGCCGCCTCTATCGGAAGCGGCGGCCGCGTGACGCAGGAATACAGCGTTGCAAGCTCGCCAAGATACGTGCCGCGTAACATTTCCTTGATGTCGCCGCTGGAAATATCGCGCCACGGACGAATGATTTCCGGTTCCGGCGGAATGATGATTTCCGCATGCGGAACGACAACATCCGGCTTCGGCTTTTGCGCCAGAATCCAGTCAATGTTGACATCGGAATCATCCGTCGGGTGGTCATAGCATCCCGGTTCGAGCAGCTCGCGGAGCTTCGGCCAGTCGTTGCCGGAACATCCATCGTGGTGGCATTTGAACGCGATTGCCCCGGAGGGCTGCTCGATCAGCACGGCGGACTTGTTCGAGTGCGCCGGATTGAACGGGCAGACCGGGAACACCCATCTGCGGCCGCCTTTCCATGTTTGCGGTGCGCCAAGCTCCGGGCAGTGCTGACGAATCCAGTCGTCGATGACGAAGATGTCTGAAACAATTCGCGATTCCGGATTTGCCGGTGCAACCTCCGCATATTCAGCGACTTTGTCCAACTGCTCTCGCGTAACGGCGGTCAAATGCTCAGGCGCGGATATAATTTTCGCCATGCGGTGCGGACGCGAAGGGACGCTGTCACCTTTGCAGTTCATCGTGCCCGGAATGCGCCAGATACGCGCCGGATTGAAGACGCTCCTGTCGATGGATACGCGGTCGTTGCCCGCCTTTTTCAGTGCCTCAATGCATTGATGAACAAGGTTGCCGTCATCCGCCGGAAGATCAATCAGGTACATCATCTGCGCACCGTTGCCGGAATCGGTCATGACAGGCTCCGGCCATCCCATCGAAGCCAGATCGTCACGCAGTTCGCAAGCCTTTTTCAACGCAGCCGCATGTTCTTCATCGGAACTGGAAACGCCCGTCGGACGCTTTGCATCGCAATCGATCAAAAACCATCTCCGGCGCAAAATATCCGTATCGGCGGTCGTCGGGTCTTTCAACACCGCCCGAATCCGGTTGCAGGCACGGGCCAGCAGATCCGGGTTGACCGGATTGACGGTCGCGTATGCTCCGCGATAGGAACGAAGTTTCCCGATGGCATCAGCGGCGTCAGGGATATGTTCATAATCGAAATATCCGGATTCCGTATGCGGGCGCATCCATTCGGCGGTCACTGCGTCCAAGACACGGACTTCAAACAC
>CAYWZD010000533.1:0-3078 GCA_964462755.1 uncultured Victivallales bacterium
TGGAAAACGGAAAGTCCCTGATCCCGAAAGAAGTCTTCAGCAAACTCGAAAAAGCCAAAAACAACGATGCTTTCTACATCAAGACCGATCCGTCCGGCAAGAAAATCATCATCGTCGGCAAAAACCCGATCGGCGTTCTCTACGGCACTTACACGTTTCTGGAGAAATATCTCGGCGTCCGCTGGTTTCATCCCGGTCCCGACGGAGAATATATCCCCAAAGCCGCCGACCTGAAAGTGGCCGACATCGATGATTTCCAGGAACCGGATATTCCCGTCCGCACCATCAGCTACTGGGAAATGTCCGTCAAGCCCTGGACCCTGGATGAAGCCCGGACATGGTCGGTCCGCAATAAAGTTCAGTATGCGGTGAACGTAACGCCGAATCCGCAGGAATCCATGCTTGATTCCTATGCTTTCGGGAACAAGCCGCTCAGCGGAGGCGGCGGACACATGACCTTTGAAAACGCCGTCCCGAAATATCTTTTCAAAGACCATCCGGAATATTTCCCGCTGGTTGACGGTAAAAGAGTCTGCGAAGACCGCTCCCAGCGCTGTCTGGCCAATCCCGAGGTCCGGAAACTTCTGCTCGACTATGCCATGAAGGTGCTTCCCTACACGCCCGAATACATGGTCAGCTTCAACGACTCCACCTATCGCCGCGGCGCGTGGTGCCAGTGTCCGGAATGCATCAAGATGGGAACCTACAACGGCAAATTCCAGATCTCCAACCTTGCACACCGTTTCACCAGCGAAGTCGCGAACGAGATCCTGAAAGCTTTTCCCGATGCGCATATCTCGGTGGAAATCTACAGCGAGTTCCGCGACCTGCCGACCGATCCCTCCATCCATTACGACAAGCGCGTCCTCGGACGCTTCTGTCCGCACCAGCGCTGCTATGTCCATAACTTCGACGATCCGAAATGCGACTACAATGCGAAGCTCTATACACTCTTCCTCGACTGGAAGAAAATCTGCCCGAACATGGAGCTTTTCGACTTCTATTCCTATGCCAACTCGCCTTACTCGCCGATGGAATACACCCTTGCACACGACCTCAAACTGTATAAGAAATACAACCTTGACCAGTGGTTCGAGGACTGCACCAACAAGGATCTTCCGATCCTTTCCAGCAACTGGCCGTTCTACTATGTCGCTTCCAAGATGACTTGGGACACCTCTCTCGATGTGGACAAGCTGCTGGATGAAGCCTACGGCATCTACTACGGCGCGGCCAGCGAGCCCATGAAGAAATATCAGGCCTATCGCCGCGAACTGTGGGAAGGCGCTCCCGGCCATGCCCTCTACGGCGGGCCGAAACGCATGGCCTACTGCCTGACCGTCCCCGGCGCCGAAAAACGCCTGAAGGATTTCCTCGCAGAAGCCGACAAACTTGCCGGCAATGACGCCGTCCTCAAACGCCGGATCGCCGCGGAACGCAACTATCTGGAAACCTACTGGGTCAAGGAAGCCCAGGAACTCAAGAAGGTCATGGCGGGCCAGAACAACATTCCGGCTCAGGAAGTCAGCGGCAAGATCGTCATCGACGGCAAACTCGATGAGGAAGACTGGCGCAAGGCCGAGCTGATCACCGGATTCCTGACCAGTTCCGAAAACAACAAGCCTTCCACCCCTATTGAAGAAACCAAAGCGAAGGTTCTTTACGACAAAGACAACTGGTATATCGGCATCGAAGCGATGACGGAACATGCATGGGCACCCGTCAAGGCCCAGACCCAAAAGCATGACGGCTCCATCTGGACGGACGACTGCATCGAAGTCTTCCTCGTTCCGCCCGACGGCAGTGCGGACTATTACCACTGGGTGGTCAACAGCGCCGGGGTCTACTATGATGCCAAGGCCAGAGCGCCCGAATTCGAATCCGGGGCGGAAATCAAGACGACAGTCCTTAAAGACCGCTATGTGGTCGAAATGAGAATTCCCGCGTCCTCCATGAACCTGAAACTGGAGAACGGACAGGAATGGCGGGTTCATCTCAGCCGGACATGCCAGAACCTCCAGCCGCCGAAATCGATGGAGGAGAGCGCCCTTGACGGCATCTCCAATCCCAACCCGGCCCTTTTCCGCCGCGCCATCATCGGCAAGAACATCATGCGGAACGGCAATTTCTCCGAGATTACGGAAAACAAGAATCTCAAAGCCCGTTTCCCCAACCGCTGGGGCGGAAACAAAGTCACCCTGATCGAAGGCGACCACAACCGCAATCAGGTTGAAATCCAGAACGGCGGCTACCTTGCCTCCTATGTCGGAATGCCTCCTTCCGCTTCCCCCCTGCTCTTTTCCGGAACCGTCACGGTCTCCGGAACCGGCACGCTCAATATCTGGCTCGACAGCTGGGTCCGTACTCCCGGAGACACCCGCCCGGCCAAAAATGAGATCAAGCGCCGCGTCGATCCCATAAAACTTACCAAAGAAATGAAGACGTATCCATTCCAGCTGAAGCTGAAGCCCTACGAAGACGGATCGTTGCTCATGCAGGTCGTCGATGGAACGGCGCTCGTCTCGGGTGTCGGCGTCGTCGTGACCGAGGACAAATCAAAGTAAAAGGAACTTCGGAATGAAACACATAACTCTCAAACGCGCGGTCGCTTTATCCGCACTGCTGGGCTTCACCGCCTGTATGGGAGCCAACCTCCCGGATCCGGTGTCGGTCAGCGGCCTGAAAAATTCCACACAGGACGGCGCCATCCTTCTGGAAGGAAATCAGGAAAACGCCTGGGGAACCATGCGTTTTCCTCAGGCGGACGGTCCCGATCAGGAGATCAGGGGAACGTTCACCATCACCGCCCCCGGCAGGAAATTCACGCCGCCGACTCCTTACTGGCCGTTGAATTACCATGTGGTGGAAAATGAGCCCGGCTATGACTTCGCAATCCTTGTCCGGAGCGAAAATGCCGGAGTCTTCTACCGCTTCCAGTTCAGCACCGCATGGAACGAGGTCTCCCTCTGGAAAGAGGGGCTCCCCGGAACCGGTCCGGATGTGCCCTCCATTCCTTCCGGATTCTTTGCCGCGGTCAAGACCAATGCGGGAATCAAGCTCAACCAGACGCGCGCATTC
>CAYWZD010000534.1:0-3077 GCA_964462755.1 uncultured Victivallales bacterium
CGCTATGCATGGGATAAGAACGTCAGTTTCAAATACGAAATGAACTCACCCGCCGCCGTCAAGAACAACGAAGACCTGCTCCGTTACGATTTCGCCAGACTCGGGTATACCGGCAGCATTCCGACCAATGACCAGGAGATCCGACAGACCAAACGCGAGCTGTTCAAGTATGTGCACATGGAAAACGACAATTATTTCGGCATGTTCCCGATGTTCCATTATGAGAAATCCCCCGCGAAAGAAGATGTCCGCCAGGAAACGTCTTTCCGCTTCCTCTTTTTCCTCCCCTATTATCTCGACTCGCCGGATAAATTCCACTTCTCCCTTCTCGGTCCTCTGCTTTTCCAGTTCGAAGACAAAAAAGGAACCGACCTTCACGGAAGACTCTGCGGCGCGACCGCTCCGGGCGGAAACCTCCAGCGGAAAGAGTACATCTCCGCCGCGCTACTCTCGACCTACCGCAAGGATACTCTTTATGTGAACAACGACCGTCTCAAGGCCCTCTACAAGGCCTACAGACTTTTCGAGGGGAATCCGAACACCGCTGTCCGCGCAAAAACGGAGGAGCTTCTCAAACAGGTCAATCCTGAAGTGAAGCTCCCCGCAAGCGTCACCTCCGGACGCACATTCCGCGCATGGCTGAAGGAAACGGAACCGGCAATCGGACTCGACACAAGAGTCGAGCGGACCGGCGGATTCCTCCCCATCCTGATCAAATCGAAGCTGGACCCCGGGGAAGGATACCGCTGGGCCAGCCTCGCGCTCCTCTCCTGTTTTGACGACTATCCGGAAGGCTACAAGTGGGGTTCCATTCCGCTTCTTTCCGGCGGAGAACGGACACGGAACCGCAAGCAGTTCGTCTCTCTTCCCCTGATGAGCGGCTACAAAGACACCCCGGACGACAAATCGCTGGCCGCCCCGGTCATCCTCTATTTCACACGGGCCCGGAACTTCGGACGGGAACAGGCTGAAATCGTAGAGGAAAAAGATATTTTCGAGGCCGAAAAATCCGTAAAAGAGGATGCCTCCTGGATTCTGTCGGGTCTTGTCTATTACGGACAGAACGAGTTTCTGATCCCGAAAGTTCCGGGGACGGCACGCAAACTCTCCTCCCTGCGCCGGGAAATCCAGACGCAATGCGAACGACTCTCCCGCGAAGTCGCCTTGATGGAGGGAATCGCAAAAGACAAGGCGCTGCTTGCCGAAAGCGAATTCAAAAATGACCGTTGCGAAACGCCCGCCCAATGCCGCGCGCTGACCGTCCGGATCAGGAAGCTCAAACCGGGCCACATTCTCAGCAACGTCCTCCCGTCCACGGCGGTCCAGATGGAACAGCTTGCACGGGTGCGCAAACAGATCGCCACCTCGGAGGAAACCATCCTCGCGCTCTGCAAAGCCCTGAACATTCCCTGCGACGCGAAGAAACTCGCTGACCGCGGTCTGCTCTCCGAAGTCAAAAAAAACACAACTCCGCTCAACAGCGCCCCTCCGATCTCCACTTTTAAAAGGAACCCGCGCGGAAGCGGGGCTGATACGGTTTCCGGAAAATATCTGCTCGAGCTCCGGGACCGCCTCTACAGGGATCATCTGGCACTCCGCGAGAGAAACACCACCGGGGCATTTCTGGTATCGCGTTCCTCAAGCGCGGACAACAATACCTGGCATGTCCTCTGGATTCTGGCAAATGGGTATAAGATCGGCAACAGCGAGGAAACCCGCATTCTCCGCTATCTTTACAGTTACCGCCGCGACGGTGCAAAAAGCGAAAGTCTGATCTTCCCGTTCATCTCCGCCCGCACGGACGGCGACAACAGCCGCTGGTCCTTCCTCTGGCGCGTGCTGGACTTCAGGACGGAAAAAGGACACACTTCCGGACACATCCTTTTCATTCCATTCGGATGAAAAGCAGGGTCAGCGGGCGAAGGGGGGGAGTTCCCTGTCGGAAATGATCTTGTCGAAGGAGGAAAGCGGGGCGATGGAAAAAAGCCCCGCCCGCCCGAATTTGGAACTGCCGATCAGCAGGAAATTTCTGTGCGACAGTCCCAGAATCCGCTGGAGAAGGAACGTGTGGTTCTCGTGCCGGGAGAAAACCCCGTTCTCCGTCAGTCCGACTCCCGAAATGAACGTCTTATCCAATTTCAGATACTCCGC
Source organism: uncultured Victivallales bacterium (assembly GCA_964462755.1). Classification (GTDB taxonomy): domain Bacteria; phylum Verrucomicrobiota; class Lentisphaeria; order Victivallales; family UBA1829; genus SIG94. Next base: position 2,152 of record CAYWZD010000534.1, read on the forward strand.
TTCACGCAGGGCGGCCTGCCCCAGAAACGCGTTCAGCTGGACATCGTAGTTGCCGCCGAGCGCCACCAGGAAAAAGTGGGACGGAAAATTCGTGAACTCCTGAATGATCAGCACGGAATTGGTGATGATCGTGAGATTCGCAAAGGAGGCGGTCTGAAGCCGCTTCGCCAGAAAATACACCGTCGTGGAGGAATCCAGAAACAGCGTGTCGCCGTCCCGGATCTCCCGGAACGCCTGTTCCGCGATCATCTTTTTCGCGGACATGTCGATATTCATACGTTCCCGGTAGTGCAAGGGCAGAATGTCCTTCGGCGGAAGGACCGTCTGCTGAGAGGAATTCAGGGAAGCCACGCCTCCATGCACCTTGCGAAGCTGTCCGGCCGTCACCAGACTGGAGATGTCGCGGTGGATCGTCGCGGGCGAAACGCGGAATTTCTCCATCAGTTCCGTGATGGAGCAGAATTTCCGTTTCTCCACGTATTCGACTATCTCAAAGGTCCGCAGACTTTTCATGGCTTCCCCTCCGAAAAATTACGCCTGTTTCCGAACCGCATCCGCCGCGCGTCGGATGCCGGGACCCGCCTTGCGGATCACGTCTTCGCCCACGCAGAAGGTCATCCGGAAGTATCCGGGCGCTCCGAAGGAACGGCCCGGCACCGCCAGCACCCGCTCTTCCAGCAGGGCCTGAATGAAAATCCTCTCGTCGGAGGTTGGCGACTGCGGGAAGAAATAGAACGCGCCGCGCGGCATCGTGAACCGGATTCCGGCTTCCGTCAGGACTTCCGCCATGGCGTTGCGTCGCTTCCGGTAAATGTCCAGATCGACACGGGCGTCCGCGCATTCCAGCAGAATTTTCTGCGCGATCGACGGCGCATTGACGAATCCGAGAATCCGGTTGCAGAAAATCAGACCGTTCACCAGTTCGT
>CAYWZD010000535.1:0-3072 GCA_964462755.1 uncultured Victivallales bacterium
ATAGACACATCCACATGGCTTCGAATATGGAACCGATTTAATTAAAAGCGCAGCCCTCAAATGGATAAAGTCCCGAAAACACTCGGAAGCAATGCGGCTCCAGAAGGGAGTGAACTGGTCAGAAAAATCGACCCCAGAGTTCTCTTCCTGAGTTTACGGACCTATCTGCCTTACCTGCTTCTTGGATTGGCCGCGCTTCTCGTTTTCCTGACATTCGTCCTCCTTTTCGTCACCCGGAATTCCATGACCAACTGGACGGCGGTCGCAAAGCTGTTTCATCAGACCCGGTCGGACAAGGTGCCATCCTTCTACAAGCAGCTGGACTCCAAATCCATCTCGGAACTGGTCGGAACCCATGCCACTTTGCGCCGGGCGGCCCAGCGGATCAACATCAAGCCCAGCGAAATCGCGACCCAGCTCAGTTACGTCACCATCGAGACGGACAAAAACAAGCCCAACATCATCATAATCACCGTCCAGAACAACCAGCCGAAAATGGCGGCCGAAATCGCGAACGCCGTTGCCGAAGCCGGTGTCGAAGAATATGTCGAGCTTCAGAACAGCACGCTCAAGTCCATGCTGAACGAACGCAAACGCCGCAAAGCGCAGCTCCTCACGGAAATCACCGCCCTCGAAACGGAGTTTTCCACATACACCTCGAAGACGACCTCCTTCCCGCCCGACGAAGAACTCAGATATCTCCGGGGCGTCATTTCCGACCTGCTTCTCAAAGTTCAGAACTCCAATGCGAAAGCCTCTGAACTCAAGGTCAAAATCGAAGAAATTCAGAAGAACCTGAAGGTGGTCGACAAGGAAATCCAGTACATGCACAAGGTCCATGGAAACGACCTTTCCGAGTTGCAGAGAATGAAAAAGGAGCTCATCCGCCTCCAGCAGCAGTATACCCCGAAAAATCCCAAGGTCATCAACTATGCGATGGAAGTCCAGGACAGGGAAAAACTGATCGGGAATTCGCCGCAGACTCCCGACGAAATCATCTACTCCTTCAATCAGGTCTACGTCACGCTTCAGGAAAATCTGCTCACCGCCACCATCGACCTGAAAGGATGCATTCAGAACATTTCCGACTATCAGGTCCAGCTGGACAAGGCGCGGGAGGAATCCGCACTGGCGTTCAAACAGATGCCGGCCTATAACGAACTCTCCCGGAAAATCGAAGCGCTCAAAAACAGCATACGGCAGCTGGAAACCAGCATCAACGACCTGGATTTCCTCCTGAACTCTACGATTCCCGACCTTTCCGTCCTGGAAGTCGCGGTTCCGCCGCGCTCGCCGAACCGGAAAATCATTTATCTGCTGTCCGTTTTCTTTTCTTTCTTCATTATCGGAGCCCTGACCGTGGCGGTCCTGTTCTATGAACTCGTTTTCGGAAAGATCAAATCGGTCCAGGAAATGAAGCTGATCACCAACGGCGACCCCCTGGGCGAGATCCCTTCGGAGTCGCACGCCAAGATTACCGAACCCGCCGTGCAATCCGCGATGCTTGCCTCTTTCAACACCTTGAGAACAGCGCTGGACAATAAGAAGACCCTGTTCGTGGGAGAGCTGGATGAAGCGGAATGCTCTGAAAATACCCTCGCCTACTGGCTTGAGCACTTCGGCGTCAACGGCGTAAAAGTCTTCCGGCTGAAGATCGTCCCGGCCAAACTCCGCGGTCAGTTCCAGTTTCCGAACATCAAAGTTCCCCAGCGCTCTCCTTATGAAGAAGATCTCATCTGCATCGAAAAATTCGCCAACCGGGGCATTTTCGTCCACAGCGATGAACTGTTCCTTGCTCCCGCGGAATGCAACCTGCTGGAAGCCGACCTTTCTCTGCTTAAGAACCATTATGACCTGATCCTTCTCGAGCTGGCGGAACCCTGTTCAAAGTCGGGACAGCTTTTCTCCCAGATCTCGGGACTGGCGGACTACTCCGTTCTTTTCGCGATTTTCAACCACAGCCAGAAGGAAGAGCTCCGCCAGCTGGTTCAGAAAAAGCCGGAAGAGGCTGAAAAAGAGAAAAAGATGGGAGTTATCCTGATCCGGGTAATTCCGCCATATTGGAGGGAATGACACATGACAGGCAAATATTCATTCATCCTTGCAGCAGTCTTCATTCTGCTCTCCGCGGCTTCCTGTTCTTCCTACGTCTCCGATTTTCCGGAAATCCCAGACATCGCGGAAGTCGGAGAACGGGCGCCCATCTCCGAAGAGGCGCAGGAACGTCAGCGCAAAGAGCTCATCGCACTGGCAAAGGAACCTTTCCCGCCTTATCTGATCAATTCCGGAGATATCTTCTGGCTCAAGGTCTATGACAATCCGGACCTCGAGATTCTGGACACCCTCGTGACACCGGACGGATATCTGGTGGTCGGGCTGATCGGACCGGTGAAAGTCGCCGACATGACGATTGCCGACGCGTCCGCAAAAATTGAAAAACTGCTCCGGGAATACATCCGGGAACCCAAGGTCGCGCTCTTTCCGCGCAGCATCAACAGCCAGCAGGCCACCCTCGCCGGAAAGGTCCAGAAATCCGGACGCTTCCCGGTCAATGCCGATATGCGTCTGGCCGACCTGGTTTCCCTCGGACAGGGCTTCCCGAACAACATGGACGACGGACGCCAGATGGAATTGAGCGACCTGAATGCTTCGCTGGTCATCCGGAAGGGAAAACTCCTTCCGGTCGACTTCAACAAAGCCATGCAGGGAGATCCCCTCCACAACATCCGCATCCACGGCGGGGATTATGTCTGGATCGCCGCGCGAACCAACCGCATCGTCAGCGTCATGGGGGAGGTCTACGAACCCAAGTATGTCACATGGTATGACAACACAGGGATTCTCGAGGTCATTACCAGCGCCAGGGGACTCAAGGACACCCATTCCACCAATGTCATCGTCATCCGCGGCGGCATCGGCAATCCCACCATCTACCGGGCGGACCTGGCCGGCATTCTTTCCGGAAAGAAACCCAACCCGGGACTCAAGCCCGGCGATATTGTCTATATCCCCAAGGACGGACTCTCTGAATACAACGTATTCATCAACAAGCTCCTCCCGACCGGGCAGCTG
>CAYWZD010000536.1:0-3070 GCA_964462755.1 uncultured Victivallales bacterium
TTTCTCCGAAGGCGATGGTGGAAGACGGTCTTTTGACCTGCCGGAGATTCGGCGGAGGTTCCGATATGCTGACCAGCCGGTCGCCGCCGAGCTTGAAATAATTGTATCCGTAGTGCACGTAGCCCCACATTTCGGAATCGTCCAGAATAATGGCGCCCGGCTTTTTCAGTTCATTGAAATACAGCGGATAGTCCACCTTGTCGTCCGTCCGGCTGGGGCAGACATAAATCCGGTTGCTGGTGTAGCCGGCCGCGGAAAAGACTCCGGGCCATTTCTGCCGGCGTCCCGTGTTCGTCAGCGGCATCAGATACGGAACGAAGCGCTCCTTGTTGTCATTCAGATACATGATCATTCCCTGGGAAATCTGTTTGATGTTGCTCAAACAGAGGGATTGACGTCCTCTTTCTCTGGCATTGTTCAAAGACGGCAGCAGCAGCGAAGCCAGAATCGCGATGATCGCAATCACTACGAGGAGTTCTATAAGAGTAAAATTTCCTAAGGATGATTTTTTCATTTTCTGTCTCCTTTTTATATTTTTGAGTGTGAACTTCCTGAATCCGAAAATATTTTCATCGGTTTCCGGGCCTTGCCCGTCCCCTGTTTCCAGTCATCGGGAATCAGTCCAGTTTATATACTCCGAAGTCGTCGAAATACACTTTATCCTGCCCCGGACGCTGCGGCATAACATCCAGTATGATTCCCATTTTCTGGACATTTTGGGGGATGCTGACGAACTGAAGGAACCTGACCCAGCCGTCCTCGCCTGGTTCCGCGCTGATCGTTACGATCGGAGTGCCGGCCTCCCAAAGCCAGCGTCCCGGTTCGCGCTGCCAGAAAATTCTGACTTGTCCGGCGCCGTTGTCTGCAGCCCGGACATATCCGCGCACCAGATAGTGTTCGCCCGGCTTGACTGGAACTGTCTGGCTGAGCGTTATGGTTTTGCCGAAATCGCTTGCGCAAAGAGCCTGACTGTCATTCCGTCCTTTTCCTTTACCAGTCAGGAAGGCGCCCTTTTCGTTTTTATCGGAACTCCAGAAGGACCAACCAGAAATTCTGCTCGGGCGGTGATCCGAGGCTACGGGCGTGGATGCAATATTTTCTTTCGATTCAAAATTGCCGTTGTTCAGCAGATTCGGGAGCTTTTCTCTGTCCACTTTTTCATTGGCTGCCAAGCGGGGATTTTTCATGTCGCGCATGAGTTGAGTGATGCCAGGCGCATGTTGTTCCCAGTAGATGATCGGACGTCCACGGACGTTCATTTGTTCACGGGGCCACCATGTCCCGAATTCTTCCCATATCCAGATGTATTCGTTGGTCGTTTCATACGCGATCCGGAGATTTTCGCTCAGGAGTTTGAGCCGCTGTGAGACATTGGCCAGCGGGATTTCCGGGGCAATGTTCCATGAACTGCTCTGGGGTGCCGTGAAATAAGCATCCATGTAAAGAGGAAGCGCCAGCTGAGTGGAAGTGAAATATTTCTTCCTGTTTTCCGGAGTCAGGAGGCGTGGCAGCCGTTCATAGAACAGAGACGTGATATTCTTATAATCCTCCGGGTTTTTCGCTCGATAACCGTGTTCCTCAAAACCTTCCAGGAATGTCAAATCTCCAGAAGCGTCATACAGCCCATTGATGAAAGCGCAGTAAAGCCCTTTGTGGTGGTGTTTCAGGGCGCTGAAAGAGTTTATGGCTTCAGAACATTCGATGGTGTAGCTGAGCCAGAAAAAAGCAAGAATCTTTGCTTGGGGAAATTCCCGGGAGATTGCTTCGCCGATTTGGCGTCCGCGCTGTCTTGCCTTTCCCCAGAGGGCATCGAAGGACTGTCCCTTCAATGGATCATACGCAAACTGCGGAGAAGCATCATGGGCGTAATGTTCAGGATCTATCTCAATGCCGACACAGCCGGTCTCACGGGCAATCCGTGCCAATATCCCGAAATTGGAGGCTATTATTTCCCACGCCCGGTCATTGTTCCAGTCCACTCCTCCGGGGCGGATATTCGCACAGAGAAAGTTGTGTTTGAATGTCCGGAAATTCACCTGTTTGAGTTTCTGCACGTCAGCCTGAAAATAGTCATATTTCCAAGGCGTCGCTTCTCCGAAGATGTTACGGGGACTGATCTTTTCGCCGGTGCCTGTAACCTGTCCCTGCAAGACGATTCCCACCCCGTCGAAAGGGGAATTGTTTTCCAGTGTCCCGATGTCGCGGAGCAATCGGTCGGCGGTAAGGTCGCCCCAACCGAAACGGATCAGTTTTTTCTCAGCAGGCGGCGAGAGCGGCGAGGCGGCGGCGAGTGCGAATATGGCAAGAGGAAGGATTGATGAGATGAATAGCTTCAGCATTACAGGTGTTCCTTAAAAAATATTGATGCTTGAGTCGCTGTTCTGAACCATGACATTTTTCACAGGCAATGAATATTGCTGCTCCCATACGGGATAATAGTAACGTTCCCGCAATTTGCTTAAGGAAAAGGACTCTACGTGTCCATCCATCAGGAGTCCATTGCCCTGTTTCTGATGCACCATGTGGAATGCACCATTAAATGTGGTGTCATAGAACAGGATAAGGCTGCTTTGCCGGAGACTGACGGAACGGACTCTACTGCATCCGACATAAAGGATACGCGAGTCCGGCATGGAAGTTCCGTCCGAGAGTTTTTTATACCAGTTCCCGCGGAAATTGATAGCGGAACCGCCACCGCTCGATGTATTGGAAACATAGACTGCGCCGTACGACTGCGCCGCGCCCCAGTCACTGTTCGAATATGCTGCCGAATTGAAGAGTTCCACTCCGGAGCAGCGTGTATCTTTCAATGCGTTGATGTATCTGCATTTCTTCAGTTTCAGCCCCCAATACATAGATGGCGATTGATCGGAAATATCGCCGCCGTTGGGACTCCAGAACCAATCCTGGTAGTCCAAGCGGTAATTCATGATCGCCAGACCCGTTTGCCTCAAGTTATTGACGCAGGAAATACCCTTCGCCCGCTCCCGCACTTTGTTCAACGCGGGCAGCAATAGCGAAGCCAGAATCGCGATGATCGCAATCACTACGAGGAGTTCTATAAGAGTAA
>CAYWZD010000537.1:0-3063 GCA_964462755.1 uncultured Victivallales bacterium
GCGGCGAAATCGGCGGCGGCCTCCGCGGCGGACAGAACAGCCAGGTTGTAACGTCTCAACTGAGCGAAAAGCGGAAGCGCCGCCGTCAACTCCGGAACTCCGCGATGAAGGCCGGGACGATCCTGACGGAAAATATGGAGCATGTATTCCGCCGGAATATGGATCGACTCGTCGCCCGGCATATAGTGAATGTCGCCGGGGTGGTATTTCAGCACCCGGTAATCGGTCGGATTGCCCCAGGTATCGAATGCGATTCCATCGACCGAGGTGTCATCCTCCAGCCATTTCAGATCGCCGGAGACCCGATCGGCCTCAATCAGCATCAAATCCAGCTTGACCGGATGACGAATTTTCGGATTGGTCGCCAGCACGGCGAACGCTTCCCCATCCTGGCAGCGCGCCATCCGCATGGTCCGGAGCTTCGCCGGAAGTTTTGCCGCGTCCGCCCAGTTCATGAATGCGCTTTCAACCTCATTGTTGAAATCCTCATCGGAGGAAAGCATCTGCAGGCGCGGTCCGGTACCGATGGTATCGTTCGCCAACATCTGAACCAGACCCTTCGCGTAGCTGTTGTTGGATATCTCGTAGCGGGAACGCATCCGGAGTGTCCGGCGGACTTCGGGCGCGGCTTCCATGTCGGCGGAAAGGTGATCGGCCGCCGCCCAATGTTTCGAGTTGTCCTTCGTTGTCCGGGAGGCATCGAACCATCCCCGAACGGCCGGGACGAACGGTTTCGGCGGCGTTCGTCCGCGAAATATCGTTTTCAACGTATCGAACATAAAAAAACTCACGCCCCTGAATGGCTCAGTTTGGAAATTTTCAGGCCGCTTGTGCGGGATTTTATCGCCTTTTTCGACGCGAGGTACTCATCCGCCGCAATCAGATCCGGCAGGGAATGCTGTTCGACCTTCTGGCCGTCGACTTCGGCGGACCTCGGCCCGGCCGCATTCCCGCGGATATTATCTTCCATCGCTTGTTTCTCACCCATGCTTTCTCCATTCCTGTTTTTTTCCACCGCTTCCTTTGCCGGAAAGCGCGTGTTCTCACTTTCTAAATACGAGAGGCCCCCCGGAACAGTGTCATTTGAGGCGAAAAACGAAGGAGGAGAGCGAGCAAAAGCCTTGAATTGAAATTCCGAAACATCACGTCGAGATGATAATAAAAGCCAGTAAAATAAAATTGGCTTTTTTGTGAAGTCAGGCTTGCATATTCCTCGGAAGCATGTTATTTTCTTTCATAAAGCGGAAATGGAGGGAGGTAAAATGCGACGTCCCGAAAACAGACTGACCGAACGCGAAACGATGGTTCTTTGCGAAATCTGCCGTCACCTTCGCCAACATGACCGCGTCCCGGGAATCCGGGAACTCGCGGCGGCACTGTCGCTGCAGGAATCATCGGTGAAATACATCCTGAACAGTCTGCGGAAGCAAGGCTGTATTGAGCGTTCCGCCTCCTGGAGTCGAAACTACAAGGTTCTGAAGCCGTTCGACGAAAAAGAGCTGGTGACGATTCCGATTGTCGGGTTCCTGAAAAACGACAGGGTTCTGGCATTTCGAAGTCCTCCTGTCGGAGAAGCCCGGATCACCTGTGCGGACGGGAATTCCGATCATGAGCTTTTTGCGCTCCAGGTTCTCCAAGGCGGACCATTGAGCGGCTCCGCGTCCCCCGGCGACCTCCTTGTTTTTCGCAAACGATCCGTTCCCACCACCGGCAATACCGCGATTGTGAATTTGAACGGCGATATGAAACTCGTCAAGTTCAAGCTCGCCAGAAACGCGGTTATGCTTCATGGCGATCAGGAAATGCCGTTCCACCTACGACCATCGGACCGACTACGAGTTGATGGAATATTAATATTGTCGTTCAGCAATGCGGAGGTTACGATGTTCTGATATTGCGGGCCTCCGATACTCTTTATATAATGCGAAGGGATGCGGCGTGCACTTCGCTTTTACAAAGTACAGGGGGCTTGCAATGACGGACAAGACAATGGCGCGTTTCCCGGCGGAAGGAAAACCGACGCCGGATGACCGGGAGGAGACTCTCTCCTTCAATACCGATAACGACCTGCTGCCGCTGTTTCCATCTCCGCCCGACCGGGAACAAATGCTGGAACGGGAGATGACACAAATCCTTTCGGCGTTTCGTCCCGGAATCCGGCTGAGCCTTCGGTTCGCGGAAAAAGAAAAAATTCAGTCCTTCGAAATCCGTGTCGGCGATGACGATATTCCCCGGATGATTGTCTTCGATATTCTGGCGCGAAAAATTGTCTTCTCTTCCGGAGACGTTCTCTTCGCCCTCATCGCCATTCAGGTTTTCGGACGCGTGCTCCTTGGCGTCCGGCTGGTTCCCCGAAAACGTTATTGCCTGAAGAAGATGCTGCTGTGGTGCGCCGCGCCGCCCGGAGAGGTGTATACCATTTCCCGGGTTGTCTTTCGCGGATTCACGCTCGGCATGGTCAATCGGGAACACACCATCCATTTTCAAACCGGCGGTTCCGCCTGGGAACGGTTCATGGAGGAATACCGGAATAAGAAGTCCGGCGTCATTATCACCCGGCTTTGCTTCATGGTTCGGTTCAATGATGAAAGCACGCGGCACTTTCACGTTACGGAACGAAGCCTGACCGGGTCGCGGCGGGACCCGAGAGCGGATGAATTCGAATTGTTTCTTGCCGCTCAGGGTTGCGTGGAGCTCTCCGATGCGAATCCTTGAAGAGACCAATAATTTCTGGGACGAGCTTGCCTATTGGGTTGACGAGCCCGGATTCGCTTACCATCGCGGCGGCTGGCGGGAACAGTTTTCACATCTTGCGGATTTCGATGCGCTGGACGAACTCCTGGTGCCGTCCGGAGGGAAAACGGTGGGATTCATCCCATGTTCGTTGCGTGACGGATGCCCAGATTGTCTTCATTTGCGGGTGCGGACACAACAGTCGGGGGAATATATCGGCGTATGTCCCCGGGGACATACGACTCCGCTTTCGCTGAATACGGCGGATTTACGCCCCATGCGATTTCGCTGCGAAGCATTCCATGCCCGGGTTGCGGCAACCCTGCCGAT
>CAYWZD010000538.1:0-3063 GCA_964462755.1 uncultured Victivallales bacterium
CATTACGTTTCTTCTGCCAGATGGGCCGCCAGTCCGGAGTGTCGGACGGTGGGGGTCCGCAGCGCCTGCGCCAGAATTCCGGGATCGGTCCACAGCGTCACGACCCGTTCCGCGCGCGTGATTGCCGTATAGATCAGTTCCCGCGTGAGAACCGGACAGAAGCGGTCCGGCAGGACCGTCAGGATGTTGCGGAACCCGGAGCCCTGCGACTTGTGGATCGTCATGGCGAATACCGTTTCGCTTTCGGGCAGTTCCGCCGGGGAGAGGAACCGGAAGGGAAGCGTCGCGTTTTCCTTTGTTTCCCGGAAGACCGCGCTGAGACGTCCGTTTTCCGGATTGCGCCGGATCAGCCCCACGTCTCCGTTATAGAGTTCCAGTTCGGGCGTGTTGCGGAGGATCATGACCGGCATTCCGGGCGCGAACGGGGGCTGCATTCCCAGCTGCGCCCGGAGGATCGAATTGATGTTTTCCACGCCCCACGGCCCGTTCCGGACAGCACAGAGGATGCGGAAGGCGTCCAGCAGTTCGAAAGAGAACGCCAGCGACTCCATGCTTCCTTCCGAGGCGGCGGCGACCATTTCCGCCGGGGCGAATCTCTCCCCCGGACGGCTCTTGACTTCCAGTGTCCGGGAGGTGAAGATTCCCTTGAGCATACCTTCCAGTTTTGCAGGGGAAGGCGCGGGCAGGGCGGTGAATTCAGGCACGGACAGCGAGGCGATCCGGGCTGCGAGCTCCTCGACCGGTTTTCCGTTCTCCAGCGCGCGGATTTCCTCCGCGACGGACGATATGACCGGGGCGTCCTTGGATCGGTAATTGACCTTGAGTTCGGCGATGTGCCCGGAGAGCGGGCGGGAGTCGGAGACTGTCGGCACCTGCCACGAGGTCTGGCGTTGGAACGGTTCCGCAAGGGGCGGCGGCAGGACGTTTGCAAAGCCTGATGCGCAGAGGTCGGAGAGCACGGAGCCCGCCTCGACTGACGCCAGTTGGTTTTTGTCGCCCAGCAGTAGAATGCGCGCGTCCGGGCGGAGCGCCGCGAAGAGATTGGCCATCAGCGGCAGGGAGATCATGGAGGCTTCGTCCACCACCACCAGATCGGCCGGGACCGGATTCTCCTCCTGATGGAAGTAACGGGTTGTGAAACGTTTCGGCTTCAGCAGGGAATGGATGGTCTTGCACGGAATGGAGAGCAGACGTTCCCGCAATTCCGGCGAACAGGGGAGATTTTTTACTCCAGACACGATGGAATCCTTCATTCTCGCCTGTGCTTTTCCGGTCGGGGCGCAGAGAAAGACTTCGAGGGTCGGGTCCTGTTCCAGTTCGAGCGCGAGAAGCGCGGTTACCACCGTGGTTTTTCCCGTGCCGGGTCCGCCCGTGATGACCGAGAACGCGGAGTTGTGGGCGAGGAATACGGCCAGTTGCTGAAAGTCGGTTGGACTGCCGGGTTCCCCTTGATGGAAATACGGGCTCAGGGAGGCCAGTTTCCCGGGCGGAAGGTCCGGCGTGGCCCGGAGCTTTCCGCGCCGGTTCCGGAGCTCCCGGACGATCCGGCTCTCGTAGACATAATAACGGTTCAGGTAAAGACGTCCGTCCGTGTCCAGCACGAGCGGGGCGGAGCCGGGCGGCGTCTCCGGCGGAACGGCAACGATGCGGCTGAGTTCCGGCGCCCGGAGCGTTTCCAGCCACTCTTCGAGTTCCGGCAGTTGGACGGTTACCGTTTCCCCAGGCGGGAGTTCCTCGGGAAAGGTTGTTCCCGCGAGGAGCCGCAGGTCGCAGCAGGAGTGTCCGCTTCGTACCGCGCGCGAGGCGAGGGCCGCCGCCGCGAAGAGAAGCGGATTGTCCTTTCCTCCGGCGGACTTCAGCAGAAAATCCGCGAAGACGAGGTCGATGTTTTCGAAGGCCCCGGACGATTTCATCTGTTTGAGCTGTTCCGTTTTCATGCGTTCACCCGAGGATTCTTTCCAGTTCAATGACGAGTTCATACGGCGGACGGTCGAAGAAAACGCCGCGTCCGGGAGCTTCGGGCGAGACACCCCGCAGGAAGAAGTAGAAGACGCCCCCGAACAGCCGTTCGAAATCCTCCTTCATGAACGATCCGTTGCGGAGCCGGAGATATTTGAAGACCGCCACCGAATAGATCAGATATTGAAGAGGATAGAAGTGATTCATCATCTCGCGTTTCAATCCTTCCTGATGGAAATTGGAGAGACGCCCCTTGAGCTTGTTCGATTTCCAGTCCGCCAGATAGAATTTCCCGTCGTGCCGGAACAGGAGGTCGATGAACCCGGTCAGGTAGCCGCCGGAGAAATGATGGTTCCAGTCGTCCTCCGCGCCGCTCTGTCCGAAGATCCGTTCCAGATATTCCCGGAGAAGCGCCCGCACGGAGGAGGTCCGGAAGGGAGAATGGAACCGGTAGCAGAATTCCAGTTCGGAAAGGCGTTCCTCCCGCGAGACGGACGAAAGGGTGAACGGGACGCTTTCCCCCGCCGGGGAAAGTTTGGACGACAGCAGATTTGTCACCATTTTACAGGTGAGTTCGAGCGTCGGCCCTTCTTTCGGCAGACCGAAGGATTCGAGCTTGTTTCGGGCGGTCCGTTCCAGCGTTTCGGCATCGGTGCCGCGGAAATCGACGGCTTCCAGCAGTTCGTGCCAGGCGTTGCCGGTGTTGCGTCCGCCGGGAATTGTGAAGATCCCTTCGGCGCTGTCCGCTTCCATATTTTCGTCTTCCGCGTCGAAGTCGTAGGGGAGGTCCTGCCCGTGACCTTGCGGCGTCATGCCGGAATAGCTGGTGAAACGCCAGTCGGGATCGGGGCGTCCGGTCCACTCGCGGAACGGGAGCAGGGGGACGCGGTCGCGGGACGGCACATAGACATTCTCCGCGAAGGTCTCCGGGATGCGGCAGGATTCCGGGATCGCGGCGAGGGGCGTTCCGGTGACGGTTCCGAAGGCGTTCCGGATTCCGTCCATGTCGGGGAGTTGGTTCAGGTGGCGGAGGGAGAACAGCCAGTCCAGCGCGGTGTGCTTCGTCTTGCAGTCGCCCCAGTAGACGTAACAGGCGTATTTCGC
>CAYWZD010000539.1:0-3051 GCA_964462755.1 uncultured Victivallales bacterium
TCCGATCCCTCCGACGTCGCCCGTGTGGAAGCCCGCACCTACATTGCTTCCAAGACCAAGGAAGAAGCCGGCCCCACCAACAACTGGATCGACCCTGTCGAACTCAAGAAGACCATGCGCGGCCTTTATGACGGCTGCATGACCGGACGCACCATGTATGTGATTCCGTTCTCCATGGGCCCGGTTGGAAGTCACATCGCGAAGATCGGCGCCGAGATTACCGACTCTGAATACGTCGTGATCAACATGCACACCATGACCCGCGTTGGAACCAAGGTTCTCGACGTCCTGGGGACGGACGGCGAATTCGTTCCCTGCATGCATTCCGTCGGCAAGCCGCTTGCCCCCGGCGAAAAAGACGAAAAATGGCCCTGTGCCCCGCTCGACAAAAAATACATCGCGCACTTCCCGGAAACCCGTGAAATCTGGTCGTTCGGTTCCGGTTACGGCGGAAACGCCCTCCTCGGAAAGAAGTGTCTTGCGCTCCGTATTGCATCCGTTCAGGCCCGCGATGAAGGCTGGATGGCCGAACACATGCTCATCCTCAAGCTCACGAGTCCCGAAGGCGCCAAGAAATACATCGCGGCGGCCTTCCCGTCCGCCTGCGGCAAGACCAACCTGGCCATGCTCATTCCGACCATCCCCGGATGGACGGTGGAAACGGTCGGCGACGATATCGCGTGGATGCGTTTCGGCAAGGATGGCCGTCTGTATGCGATCAACCCGGAAGCCGGTTTCTTCGGCGTTGCGCCGGGAACCAGCATGAAGTCCAACCCCAACGCCATGCTTTCCTGCAGCAAGGAGACGATCTTCACGAACGTCGCCCTCACGGAAGACGGAGACATCTGGTGGGAAGGCATCGGTTACGACGCCCCCGGAACCCTGATCGACTGGAAAGGCAACAAGTGGAATGCCGCGGCCGCCACGGACAAGGCTGCCCATCCGAATGCCCGTTTCACGGCCAAGGCCGCCAACTGCCCCTGCATCGCTCCCGAATGGCAGGACCCCGCGGGTGTGCCGATCGACGCCTTCCTCTTCGGCGGACGTCGTCCCTCGATTCTTCCGCTGGTGTATGAATCCAAGAACTGGGAACACGGCGTGTTCATCGGTTCCACTGTCGGTTCCGAAGTGACCGCCGCCGCGCTCGACGTCAAGGCGGGAGTCCGCCGCGACCCGTTCGCAATGCTGCCCTTCTGCGGCTACAACATGGGCGACTACTTCAATCACTGGCTTGAAATCGGAAAGCATTCCGGCGCGAAGCTCCCGAAGATCTTCTGTGTGAACTGGTTCCGCAAGACGGCCGACGGCCGCTGGCTCTGGCCCGGATTCGGCGACAACAGCCGCGTCCTCAAGTGGATCTGTGAACGTTGCGAAGGCAAGGGAAAAGCCGTCGAAACCCCGATCGGTTTCATGCCCACGGTGGACGCCATCGACCGCAAGGGACTCGAAGGCGAAGTTTCCGAAGCCGACATGAAGGAGCTTCTCTCCTACGATGCCGCCGGCTGGAAGTCCGAACTCGAAATGATCAAAGAACATTACAAGAAGTTCGACCGCCTGCCCAAGGTTCTTGCAGAACAGCTCAAAGCTCTGGAGGAACGTATCGGAAAGTAATGCCGCAAGGCTGACAAAGGGAGACCGCGTCATGCGGTCTCCCGATATTTCTATACTAAGTGTCATGCATTCCCCGGAAATTCACATTCTTGAACTGGAAACAGTCGACTCGACAAATCATTACGCGAAAGACAATTTCGATGTCCTGGACGACTGCACTCTTATTTCCGCGGAAGCGCAGACCGCGGGGAAAGGGCGGCTTGGCCGCAAATGGTTTTCCCCGTCCGGGACGAATATTTATGTCTCTCTGGTGATGAAACAGATATCGAATCCTTTTTACGCAACCATCGTTTCATCGCTGGCGGTCCTGGAAATGCTGGAACGGGAACTGCCCCGTGCTCATTTTTACATCAAATGGCCAAATGACGTCTACGTGGATCACCGGAAGATCTCGGGCATCCTCTGCGAATGCAGCACCCGCGGTTCTTCCATCGAAGGGGTGATCGCGGGCATTGGAGTCAACATCAACCTTGAGCAAAAGGAGATCGACTCCATCGAACAGCCCGCGGCTTCCCTCAAATTTCTCTCGGGCGTCCATTACGATGTGAAGAAACTGATTCGGGAACTGGCCGATTCCCTGGAAAAGTATTATGCGGTGTATTTGCGCTCTCCGGAGGTTCTTTTCGCCGAATGGAAAGGCCGCAATTACATCATTGGACGGAACATCTCCCTGTCCGATCCGACAGGCAATATCCGGAATCTTTTCATCCGTGACATTGCCGAATCGGGGGAACTGATCGCTGAAGAAGACGGCGTTCCCTGTCGGTTCCACTGCGGGGATGTGACGATATTGAAGGAATCCCTTGCCGGGACTCCCGACTGAATGGCGGAAATTTCTTTAGATAAGTAAAGTTGACATAAAACCAAACAAAAAGTGAGAAGTCAAAATGGAAATGATCCTTGACGGAGTGAAGTTGATGGTGATCGGCATGCTGACCGTATACATCTTCCTGATGATTATGGTCATCTGTATGAACATCATGGCGAAGACTCTGGCTCCCCTTGCCGCGAAATTCGAGAAGGCCCCGGAGAAACAGCCGGCCGCCGGCTCCAATGATGATGCCCTTCGCGCCGCTGTCGCGGCCGTTGCGTTTCATGAGAACTCCAAATAATGTCCCATATATTAAAATAGAGAAAGAAGTGCTTGTATGAAAAAAATCAGCTACATGGATTGCTCTTTCCGCGACGGATTTCAGTCCTGTGTCGGCGCCCGCGTCAGAACCGAAGATTTTCTCCCCGCTCTGAAGGCGGCCAAGGAAGCCGGAACCACCCATTTCGAAATCGGCGGCGGCGCCCGTTTCCAGAGCCTCTATTTCTACTGTCAGGAAGACGCCTTCGAAATGATGGACAAGTGCCGTGAGGCAGTCGGTCCCGAAGTGAACCTCCAGACTCTCGCCCGCGGCGTCAACGTGGTCGGACTCATTTCACAGTCCCGCGACA
>CAYWZD010000540.1:0-3050 GCA_964462755.1 uncultured Victivallales bacterium
ATGTCCACATGGATGTCCACGTCGGATTTCTTCCGCGAATAGATGGCCTGTTTGACCGCGCGGCGGAGTCCGGCCAGTTTGTCCCCCATGAACAGCGCGGTGAAACGGTATTTCCCGGCGATGCGCTCGACGGTCGCCGGGGCGGGTTCCGTGACCGTGACTTCAGGCGGAATCGCCCCGCGGATCTTATCCATCAACTCATGGGCTTCCAGCAGAACCTTTTCCGCGTCCTCGCCTCTGAAATGAACCAGCATGAGATGTCCGAATGGAGGATACTTCAGTTCTTTCCGCAAGGTGATCTCCTCGTCGAAAAATCCTTCGTAATCGTGCGTGGCGGCATACTGGATCGAGGGGTTGAACGGGGCGCAGGTCTGGATCAGCACTTCGCCGTGGATGCCGCCGCGTCCGGCGCGTCCGGCCACCTGGGTCAGAAGCTGGAACGAGTGTTCCTGCGACCGGAAATCGCCGGGAATGTAAAGCCCCAGATCGGCGTTGATGACGCCCACGAAGGTGACGTTCGGAAAGTCCAGCCCCTTGGCGATCATCTGGGTCCCGATGAGAATGTCGATCTCCCCCTTGCGGAAGGACGACAGCACTTTTTCATACAGGCTCGGACGGGTCATGGTGTCCGAATCCATCCGGGCGATCCGGGCGCCCTTGAAAACGTCCGTGAAGATTGTCTCGACGCGCTCCGTTCCGGTTCCCTGATAGCGGATTTCCGCGGAGCCGCAGACGGGGCATACCTCCGGCGCGGGCATGGTCGCGGCGCAGAAATGACAGCTCAAGGTCTGGTTCCGGCGGTGATAGGTGAGGGCGACGGAGCATTCCGAGCACATGGCGATGTAGCCGCAGACCGGACAGCTCAGCTGTCGGGCGAAGCCGCGGCGGTTCAGGAAGATGATGCTCTGCTCCCCCTTGCGGATGCGGTCGCGGACAGCCTCGACGAGCGCTTTCGAGAAGAACGGGAGGCGTCCTTTCTCGTCGGCCTCCAGACGCATGTCCACGATGGTGACGTCGGGCATCAGGATCGATGGATCGTGACGCTGTGTGAGTTTCGCCAGCGCGTATTTTCCGGTTTTCGCATTGTGAAAGGATTCCACGGACGGCGTGGCGGAGCCGAGAATCACCAGTGCTTTTTCCAGTTTCCCGCGGTAGACAGCCACATCCCGCGCGTTGTAGCGAGGCGCTTCGGACTGCTTGTAGGAGGAGTCGTGCTCCTCGTCCACGATGATGAGCGCCAGATTCCGGAAAGGGGCGAAGAGGGCCGACCGAGCGCCCACCGCGATCTTGACGCGTCCGGAGTAGACCTTCATCCATTCGTCATGACGTTCGCCGTCGCTGAGTCCGCTGTGAAGCACGCAGACCAGATCCCCGAACCGGGCGCGGAAACGTTCCACCGTCTGGGGAGTGAGCGAGATTTCAGGGACCAGCACAATGGCTTCGCGTCCCTCCTTGAGCACCTCGGCGATGGACTGAAGATAGACTTCCGTCTTGCCGCTTCCTGTCACCCCGTGCAGAAGCACCACATGACTGTCGCCTTCCTTGCGGTGATGGATTTTGTCCGTGATCAGCTTCAGTGCGGCAGCCTGTTCCTCCGTGGGGGCCTTGGCCGTCGAACGGAGAATTTCCACCCCCGCGAACGGGTCGCGTTCCACGCCCCGCTGTTCCGTGAAGACCAGTTTGTCCGTGACCAGCTGGCGCAGAATGGCGGTGGAACTGCCGGTTTCCCGGAGGAGCTGTTCGGAGTCCGTTCCTCCGGTGTGAAGAAGAAGCGCCTTGAGGAGGGCGCACTTCGATTTCGACCTCGGATTTTTGATGATGTAGTCCGTGACGCTGTCGCGGTCCGCCGGGAAATACCAGGTCTTGGTCTTCTGCTTGACCTTGCCGTTCCGGACGGCGCCCGGAAGAAGGTTCCGCACAGCGGTTTCCCTTGCGCAGCAGTAATAGTCGGCCATCCATTCCCCGAGCCGGATCAGGGCGTCCGGGAGCGCCGGATGTCCCGCGCATACCGACAGGATGGATTTCAGTTTCGGGAAGGGGGATGTTTCCGCGAAAGCCACAATGTAGGCCGGACGCTCCTTCCCTTTGCCGAACGGGACGATCACGCACATTCCGACCTTCAGCGACGGTCCGAGTTCGGGCGGCACGGCATAGTCGAAACTTTTGTCGAGGGACAGGTCGAGCAGGACCCTTGCGATTTTCGGAAAATTCTTCATGCCGGTCTGTTTTGTCAAAAATTCGGGGAAAAGAGACTTTTCCCGTTTGGTTATTGTTCTTTCAAGGGGTATAATATAAAGCCTGTGCGGACAAATGAAAGCCCGGCGGCGAAAATGATGGGAGCAAATCGATGGATTTTTCTTGTGAAATACGAAAAAATGAAAGCCTGAAAGGCGGCTACTTCCGTGTGGTCTTCGATGCCCCCGGAATCGCGGCGAAAGCCCGTGGCGGACAGTTTGTCCACGTCCGGGTTCCGACGATGCGCGACCGTATCCTCCGCCGTCCCTTCAGCATCAGCGACGCCGACCCCGTTTCCGGCGCGCTGACCGTGGTCTACAAGGTCGTCGGCTGCGGAACGGAGGAACTCAGCGTCCTCCGGCCCGGCGACGTCTGCAATATCATGGGACCTCTCGGCAACGCCTACACCTCGCCCGGCGCGGACACCCTCCCGATTCTCGTTGCGGGCGGCTACGGTTCCGCCGCTCTCTATCTGGTGGCGAAGAGTTCCCCGAAAAAAGGCATCCTCCTGATGGGCGCGCGTTCCCGTGAAGATCTAATCCTGACGGACGAATTTGAAAAACTAGGATACGAGGTCCTGATCGCCACCAACGACGGTTCCGTCGGACACAAGGGATTCGTCACCGAACTTCTGAAAGACGCTCTGGCCGGTCATGCCGCGGAGAATTGCATCGTCTACGGCTGCGGCCCGACCCCGATGCTGCTCGCGCTGGGGACACAGACCCTCGCTCTCGGCGTGGAAGCCGAACTCAGCTTGGATCAGCACATGTGCTGCGGCGTGGGCGCGTGCTTCGCGTGCGTCGTGAAAGTGAAAG
>CAYWZD010000541.1:0-3043 GCA_964462755.1 uncultured Victivallales bacterium
ATCCCTTCATGCCGTTCGTCACGGAGGAGCTCGCCCATCAGATGGACTTCCTCGGGGACGACGAAAGCATCATGTATGCGCATTTTCCGGAGACGTTCCAGGCGCTCGGTCTCGATGACCTCATGGCAAAAGCGGACGACGTGCTGGACCTCGTGGAAGACAAATTCCAGCTGGTCCGCGCCGGACGCAACCTCCGCGTCTCCTACGACATCGCCCCCTCCAAAAAGCTCCATTACCACGTCAAGGCCGCCTCTCCGGAGCTTGAGGCCTTCCTGGAAAACGAAGTCGAAAACCTGAAGTTCCTGCTCAACGCCGATACCGTGACCGTCACGCTGGAGGAATACAAGTCGGACGATGGTTCCGGCGCGCCTTCCATGCTGGTCAACGCGGGCGCCATCTACCTGCCCCTCAAGGGAGTGGTCGATCTGGAGGCGGAGAAAGCCAAGCTCCACAAACAGCAGAAGGAGCTTCAGGGGTGGATTCGCGGAACGGAAGGCAAACTCTCCAATCCGGGATTCCTCGCCAAGGCTCCGGAACAGCTGATCACCAACACGAAGGCACAGCTCGATGACATGAAGAACAAACTCAAACGGGTGGAGGAGGCTCTTCTTTCTCTCGGATGATGGTTTTTCCGCACCGCTTCCTTTATGATCGTTATCCGGGCGGCAGGTGTTTGGATTTCATCGGCGGAAATGTTATATTACGGAAAAAGGAAGCAGGTGTTTCGTGAAAAAAGCCAAGACTGAACGAGCAATCCTTCTGGGTTCTCTCCGGAAATCTCCGGAAAACAGCGAAACATCTCTGGATGTCGCCGCGGACTCGCACAGAGGATTGTTCCGTTCCCGCAATGAAGACAGCTTCCTGTATTCCCTGGACAGCACCGGGCGCTATCTTCTGGCGGCGGTCGCGGACGGCATCGGCGGCAACAACAACGGGGACATCGCCGGAAATCTCTCGCTCAAGATGCTCCTTCAGGGATGGCGTTTCTTCCAGATTCCCAAATACAATTCATCCAAAGCCACCGAAACTTTTCTGAAGGAAACCATCCTGCGGATCAATGCCGAAATATTCATGATCAACAGCATGTACGAGGGGAAAAGCCCCATGGGAACGACGATCGCCGTCATCGTTTTTCTGGACGATTCCGTGGTCACCGCCCATGCCGGAGACAGCCGGATCTACCGGCTGCGCGACGAGACGCTCTCCCGGATGACCTGCGACCATAATATCCTCAACGACCTCGTCCGGAACGGGGAACCCGTCCCGAAAAACGTCGGGGATTCCTCTTACGGACGCATGCTGACTCAATCCATCGGGCCGAATATGGAAGTCGAACCGGAAATTTCCGTTGAAGACCGCCAGGACAACGACCGCTATCTCCTCTGTTCCGACGGACTCACCACCCATGTTTGCGACACCGAAATCGCCGATACGCTCAAAAATGAGGACACCGCCGCCAATGCAATCAAAACTCTTCTGCGCCTGACGCTCCACCGCGGCGCCAGAGACAACATCACCATGATAAGCGTCTACACCTGATGAACACGCGGTGGAAAAATCCGTTTTTCTTTTTCTTTCTGATCTTCTGCGCCGGGTTCGCCGTGCGCCTCTGGTATCTCCTCGATTTCGCCTCGCTTCCCCTGCTGGAACACGTCACAGGTCCGGACGTCTCGGAATATCTGGCGTCCGCACAGAAAATCCGCGCCGGGGAATGGTTCCCGTCCGAACTTCAGATTCATGCGCCTTTGTATCCGTGGGTTCTGGCGCTGTTTCTGTGGTTCTGTCCGGGGGATCTTTTCATCGTGCGCCTCCTGCAGAGTTCGCTGTTCCTGCTTCTGCTTCTCCTGCCGCTTTTCCTGATGCTCCGCCGTCGTTACGGGGGACTCTCTTCTGCAGGACGCCTAATCCCTTACGGTGCTTGTCTCCTGCTTGCGCTCTATCCCCCGCTAGTCATTTATCAGAGTGATTTCTACAGCGAAAACCTCATGCTGGTCCTGCTGCTGTGGTCGCTCTGGAGCTTCACACTTCACTCCAGATATGCGTCCCTGTGGGGCGGACTTTTCTGCGGAGCCGCCCTGATCGCACATCCCGGCTGTATCTTTTTCGTTCCGGCGGCGGCTCTCTGGTGGCTGCTGCGCGACCGTTCCGCATGGAAAAAGCGGATTCTCCGCACGGCACTGTTTCTGGCCGGAACCGCCGCAATGATCCTCCCCGTCTGCGCATGGAATACGCATATCGCGTCACGTCTCGTCTTCATTCAGGAGAATGGAGCTTTCAACTATTATCTGGGCAACAATCCGGCCGCCACGGGCACCTGCTATATCCCCCCCGGCGCACGCTGGGAAAAAGAACATTCCTACGCTGATTTTCAGGCGAAGAAACAAGGAATTTCCACCGACCGTTTCTTCCTGAAGGAATCCCTTTCCTATCTGACGGAACAACCGCTCCGGTTTGCCGCGAAACTGTTCAAAAAAGGCGCAATGACCTTGAGTGCGCGCGAATTCACGACCTGGTCGGACGTCACCCCGCTGAAACTGATCTTCTGGCACAAGGTTCTCTATCAGAACTGGTTCCTACCGCTCCTTCTTCTTGGCGGCACGGCAATGATTGCCGGTCTTTTCCGGCGCCGCTTCCGGCGTTCCATGAGTCTGGAACTGCTTCTGTTCGTATCCGTGTTTGCCGGGCAGGTTTTCTTCCTGACGGCCGGACGCTACCGTCTGCCGCTGGCCGTTCCGCTGGCAGTGTTCGCCGTCTATTTTCTCTGTTCATGGAAAGAATTCATCGGAGGCCCGCGCAAGACCGCCTTCTCCCTGATGGGGACCGTCTTTCTCTGCGCCGTATCGCTGTATCCCTACGCCATCGCGCGGGAACCCGAGGAAGACTATGCCCGAAGCCTGCTGGCGGGCTCGTTTGTCCGGGCGGGCAATCCGAAAGCCGCCATCGCGGTGTACGAAAGCGGTCCGGCAGTCGATGCGTTTCCCGACCGTCGGGCAAGCGTTCTGGGGCTCGCATACTATGACGCCGGAGACCGTGCAAAAGCGGA
>CAYWZD010000542.1:0-3034 GCA_964462755.1 uncultured Victivallales bacterium
ACCCGATGATCAGGTTCGGCGGATCGCCGATCAGGGTGGCCGTTCCGCCGATGTTAGACGCCATGGTCTCCGCCAGCAGAAACGGAACCGGATTCACTTTCATCGAGGAGGCCACCACGAAGGAAACCGGCGCAACCAGAAGAACCGTGGTCACGTTGTCCAGAAAGGCCGACAGCACGGCGGTCGCGATGACCAGCAGAACAAGGGTCGGGATGGGACGCCCTCCCGCGAATTTCACGGACTTGATCGCAACATACTGGAACAGCCCGGTTTTGCTGAGAATATTGACGATCACCATCATACCCGCCAGGGTGAAGATGACGTCGAAGTTGACATAGCGCGCGAAAACGTCGCTTTTCTCATAGTTCTCGATGGCGGCCCGTTCCACCTGATTGATCCGGCTGGCAGTCAGCTCCACTGCCGCATGGCTGCCGTCTGTTTCATTATTGTTCGAGTGGTGGGAGGGACCGGGAAGAAGCACCACCAGCATCAGGACGGCTCCGAGAAGGACCGCCGTCGTTTTATGAACTTTTTCCGTGGCGACCAGCACGAAGGTTAAAATGAAGACCACCGTCGAGAACCAGAACTGAAAACTGCTGACCACGGGCAACGAGGAGGAAGTCGCAATGAGAGCGGCGTCGCTGAACAATAAGAAAACGAAAGAATTCAAAATAAATCTCCTCTATCCGCGAAGAACATTGCTGACCAGTTCGATGGAACTGACCGTTCCACACAGTTTGCCCTCGTGGACCACAAAAAGAACATTTTCCTTTTCCTTGAGGAGCCGCAGAGTGAACTGAATCAGCGGAGTGTTCGGGTGAATCGTGTTGCGGGTCTGTTTCATGACCTCTTTGACCAGAATATTCTGTTCCTCCCGGAGAACCGCTTCAAAAGGCTCGAAATTGGAGAGGAAGTTCAAATTATCCAGCATCATGATATAGTCCGGCACCGCTTTCCGGATGATCATTTCAGGGGAAATGACTCCGACGAAATCTCCTCTCTCGTCCACCACCGGAATGGCGTCGACTTTTTCCTTGGCGAAAATATCCAGCGCGCTGGAGATCGTGTCGGACGGCTTCACCGTCGTAACGTCCCGGAGCATCACGTCTTCCGCGCAGAGCGTGTGTTTGACTTCGATGTTTTTAGCCAGCAGGAAGTCGATCAGCGCTTTCGGGGAACCGGTGTCCACCAGTTTGTCCAGTGCGTCCTGAGCCGAGAGAAAATAGCGGGAGAACGCGGCCAGCGCCTTCAGGTAAATGACCGATGTCTCCGACGAGATCAGGCTGCATACAATAAAACGGGTTGCCTCCCTGTCGTTCTTCTTGAGGAGAACCGGTTCCTTCAGAACGCCGATCACGATATTCAGATCCTTGAGCTGGGGATACCTCATATGAGGACAGGCAAACCCCTTTTCGTAAACGACGTCGATGGAATCCTCCCGCGCGATGATGTCTTTGACCACCTGTGCGGGAGAGTAGGGCAGGCTCAGGCTTTTTGCCATGAGGGAGATGAGATGGTTGTAAATCGTTTCCCTGTCATTCCCTTCCACATGGAAGAAAATGAGGTCCTGGTTCAACAATGTTGCCAGCTGCATGGTAGTCTGCTCCGTTTTTTAGAATTATTCAAACGTCAGATTTTCAACCACTTATCATCGATTTTGGATACTTTCCAATAAGCCTCGGCCATATAGATGGCGTCCAGAAGAACGCAGCGGGTCATCGCTTCAATCACCGGATAGATGCGCGGGAGAAGAGACGGATCGCGGCGCGTGATCGGGGAAAGAATCACATTCTTCATTTCCTTGACGTTGACCGTTTCCTGAGGAACGGAGATCGTCGGGGTGGGCTTGACGGCGCAGCGGAAGCGGATCTCTTCCCAGGTCGTGATGCCGCCGAGGATGCCGCCCGCATGGTTGGTCTTGAAGCGGACGCGGCCCGTTTCGGGATCCAGATAGGCAGGGTCGTTGCTTTCGCTGCCCAGCATGTCGGCCACCTTGAAACCGGCGCCGAATTCGATTCCCTTGATCGCCCCGATGGAGCAGACGCCGTGCGCAAGCATCGCGTTGATCTTGTCGAAGACGGGTTCTCCGAGTCCTGCGGGAACGCCGTGCGCGATGCACTCGACGATGCCGCCGACGGTTTCGCCGTCTTCCTTGATCTTGAGGACGTCTTCCTTCATTTTCTCGGCGAGGGCCAGGTCCGGACAGTTGATTTCGTTCTTGCGGTAGTTCTTTTTGACTTCCTCATAGGTGAAATCGCGGTCGGCCCTGATCCCGTGCGAGGCGATGGTGTAGGCGACCACGTCGATTCCCATGGAGTCCAGAATGGCTTTGGCGACCGCGCCGCCGGCGACGCGGCTGGCGGTTTCACGTCCGCTGGCGCGGCCCGCGCCGACCCAGTCGGCATGTTCGCCGTATTTCTTGAAGAACCCGTATTCGGCATGTCCGGGACGGATCTCGTCCTTATAGGAACGGTACTGGTCGATATGGACATCCTGGATGTCGTTGTTGGGGATGATCATGCCGACCGGCGCGCCGGTGGTGAGATCGTCTTCCATGACGCCGGAGAAAATATAAACACGATCCTTCTCCTTGCGGGGAGAATCCAGGGGAGTCTGTCCGGGTTTACGCTTATCCAGTTCAGCCTGAATGAGTTCAGCTGTGATTTTAATTCCGGGAGGAACCCCGTCCACAATCGTGATCAGTCCGCCGTAAAGCTGTTCCGGGAGGGCCGGATTTTTCCGAAAGCCGCCGGAATAGGATTCTCCGCAACAGGTAATCCTGAAGAGTCTGCCGAAAGTGTTGCCGAACATTGGGATGTTTCCTTTCTTTATGGTTTGAAGCGTTACTATAGCACAGGAAAGGAAAAGTGGCAAGCGGTCCGACGAAAACAGTTTGAAAAAGATGTTTCCGCATGTTATAGTGAAGGTCCCGGTTTTTCCTGTAATTTTGACGGCGGAAAGGACGTGCGGATGGCTGGAATACAAAAAAAACGCGCATTTTTTTCGCGTCGGCACTGGAAAAAAACAAAGGTGC
>CAYWZD010000543.1:0-3034 GCA_964462755.1 uncultured Victivallales bacterium
GGAGAATTCGTCAAGATCGCTGCCCATGTCCCAGCCGATGGCGCGGGGATGGTAGAAGTCGATGGCTGTGAAAAGCTCCTTCAGATAGAACTTGCGGAAATCGGGATTGGCAAAATTGTGCTGACCCAACGGAAAGGCGTCATAACCGACCTCCTTTGCTACCTCGGGAGGAAGTTTGACTGTGTATCCGCCGCCGTAGAGATGCAGGGCTCCGCCCGGTTCCCGCTTGTACCAGCTCTCGGGGAAGGCTCCCCGTTCGCGTTCCTTCAGATTGGCCAACTGACGGAAATACATAATCAGATTGAATCCGCGTTCCTTCTGCATCTTCGCCATATAGTCGCGAAGTTCGTCCGCCTGTAATTTTTTCCAGTTGTTGCCCGCGCTGTACCAGGAACCGGAAACGGGATAACGTTCACGGATATTGTCGTGCCAGCTGTAGAACCAGATATTGGCTCCGGGAGGCAAGCGGTCCTCGCGGGATTTCATGAAGTAGGTGTGGGAGCCGAAGATGCCGGGGTAGAAACGTTTCTCTTCCGGATAGCGGGGAGGCAGGAAGCGAGTGAGTTCCGGATTGGCGGTCTGGAGTTTTTCCTGATAGAAGCGCCACACGTCGCGGAGCATGAACTTTTTGCGTGAAAAGAGTTTCCAGTTGGTTTCGAACCGGAATCGGTCTCCTTTTTTCACTGTTTTCGGATTGCGTTGAAGGGAGGAGGCATATCCGGCGGGATGGTTCGGAGCCAGCGTGACGAACTCGTCCATGTTGCGTGATCCTGCCAGCAGATAGTGGGTGTCGCTTTCCAGAATGACCAGAGGATAGGCGACATGCTGGTAAAGATCCAGAATTCCCGGGTTGAGGTCGTTCGTATCGCCGGAGAAGCTGAAGAGGGTCGATGCTGTCGCGGGAAGGACCCGGAGCGGCCTCAATGCGCCGATCAGTTTTTTCCAGTCGGCGGAGTCGAAACCGTGGCGGACGCCGATCTTGAGAGGATCGGCAAAATCCTGCAGGGCTTCGACCGTGACGACCTCTCGGAACATGCCGTCCGCAATGTCATACTTTGCCTCGGCGCGAAATCCCGCGGACGGGGAATTTTTGCCGTCAAGCCGATATTCCTGTCCGTCTCTTTCAACGGTGACCATAGCGCCGAATTTCGCGCCGGGCTGAACGGTTTTTCCATCCGCCGAAAGACGGTGTAAGAGTCCGCTGCCGGAATCGATTTCAGCCTGAAAGCCGTCGCGGTCGATCAGGGAAACCGCTTTCGGTGTTGCGAGTGCTTTGGGATCGAATGGAGCTCCCGCATCTCCCTCGGGAGCAAGTTTCACATCGTCTGCATACACGGTGTCGCCGCCGTCGAGCGAGGTGCTGATGACATAGAGCTGGAATTTGACCGCATGAGGGTGCGGTTTGAAAATCTTCTCATAATATTTCCAGGTGTCGTCCGTGAGGTTGACCGGGAATCCGGTATAGCAGAGAGTCGCTCCCTGTGCATTGATTTCGCGGACGCATATTTTGAATTCTTTTCCGGCCGTGACGGAAAGACCGGCGCGGACGCGTGCGGAGAGGACGTATGCGGTATTCGGGTCAAGTTTTGGAAGACCCTGAATCAGCGTGATGAACTTGTTGTATTTGCTGGTCGGGGCGCCCGTGACGGCAAGGCACTGTTTCCCATAACGGGTGTCTCCGGAAATGCTGTGGATGCGCCGTCTGCCGTCCTGCTGCGAACAGCTCCACGGATTGAGCTGAAAAAATTCGAAATCCCCGTTGACTACGGTATTTCCGGTCTGCTGTTTGATTCCGGGTGCAACAGAAAATGCGATGTCATCGACTTCGACCGTGTCGCCGCTTCCCAGATTTGAAGCAGTGAGGTAGACCGCGAATTTTACCGCATCCTTGCGGGGAGTGAAAAGAAAATGATATGTGCGCCATGTCTTGTCGGCGAGATCGACCGTGAATCCGCTGTAGGCCAGTGTTTTGTCGCCGGCTCCGATTTCGCGGATGCTGAACCTCATCGCCTTTCCTTTGGGGTCGGCGACTCCGGCGCGGATGCGCGCTGACAGCAGATATTTCTCTTGCGGGTTCAGGGCGGGCAGTTCCTGTGTCAGCGTGACGAATGCATTGTATTTGTTGGCCGGATCCCCGGTCACGGTCAGCTTCCCATCCGCCGCACTGTGAAGATTTTTCGCTCCGCCGGAACGCTGGGGCGACTGCCATGGCTGAAGGCTGTTCCCGGCAAAGTCGCCGTTCTTCAGCAGATTTTCATTTGCCGGAACTCCGAGCGAGAACACGGCGACCATTGTGCAGAGCCAGAATTTCATATTGCAACGTTCCTTTCTTTCATGGAGCCTGATTGCCGAATTGCTTTTCAGATTCATTTCGTTATCGCGAGAGGGTTCTAACGAGAGTGCCGAGAGCCAGATCGTAGACATTCAGCCGACGGTCGACTCCATACATCAGAAAATATTTCAGGATTTCACGCAGTTGCGGAGAGCTGACATGTCCGTCGCCCATCAGCATGTTGCAGCAGTTTCCGTGCACGAAGAAGGGTGCGCCGGAACGGGATTCCTTGTAGCTGAACATGTAATATGCGTATCCGGTGTAATCCAGTCCGGTTTTTGCACAGATGACATCGGCGTGGCTCACGTATTCGGAAGGCTTCTTGATCAGCCAGTGCGGCACGAACCCCTTGTAGGGGCCGCTGTCCATCCAGTTTCCCTCGATCGTCCAGAGTGCGGTACGGTATTCCACGTTCACGCCGTATACGCTGACGTCGTTGGTTTCCGCGACTTTGGGCGAGCGGGGGATGGAGGAGCATCTGGCAATCTTAAGATAGTTATCCGGCAGATAACGCATTACGCTCAGAAGTCTTGCCCAGGAGTAGTTCACCGTTCCATTCGGCAAAGTGGTGGGAGCGGCCGGATAATAGCCCTTGTAGTCATTCATATACAAATTGTCGGCCAGTCCGATCTGTTTCAGTTTGGAGACACAGTCGATCGCTTTGGCGCGTTCGCGGGTCTGTTGAAGCGCCGGAAGCAGCAT
>CAYWZD010000544.1:0-3033 GCA_964462755.1 uncultured Victivallales bacterium
GAACCCTCACGATCAGCTTGGAAGGCTGAGGTTCTACCATTGAACTACACCCGCAAAAACTTCATCAGGTTTGCGCCCCTTAAGATACTGTTTTATCAGTAAAAGTCAAGCTCGTTTTCTTTTTTTTTCGATATTTTTTCATATGTGCAAATCTTTCGTCCAAAGTTTTCACCTCTGAACTTGAAAAAGCCTTTTTTGAGTATATTTTATAACGATGCTGATTCAAGAATTATCTCCGGATAGAAGATGAAGAATACATTATTGTCACAATTTCTGCGAAAGCCTCTAACCACCGGCGCGGTATGCCCCAGCTGTCAGAGGCTTGCCAACACCTTAATTACCGACATCGCGATTGAGCAAGCAAAAAATGTCGCGGAACTGGGGCCTGGGACCGGCGCAGTCACCCGCAGCATTCTGAATTCGATTCACTCCAATGCCCAATTTTTTGCGGTTGAACTGAATCCCGATGTGCTTCGTACTTTCCGCGAAAAATTTCCTTCGGTCCGGGTTTACAACGACAGCGCATCCAATCTGAAAAAGCTGATGGAATATGAGGGTGTGCCTCATCTTGACACCATCATTTCCAGTCTTCCCTGGGCCGCCTTTTCGGACCGCCTTCAGGAAGAAATCCTCACCGCCGTCTTCGATTCCCTCGCACCGGGCGGCTATTTCACGACATTCGCCTATATTCATGGTGTATTTCTCCCGACCAGTCATCAGTTTAAAAAACGTCTGAAACGCATTTTTTCAGAGGTGGAAAAATCACCGGTGGTCTGGAATAACATTCCGCCCGCTTTTGTTTATAAGTGCCGGAAGTAATTTTTTTTTCAAATAGTCAACGCAGTCATTTCTGTCATTGAAAAAAGGAGTCATGATCATGAAAGTCGGTTTGAGTTCCTACAGTCTCGCGCGGGCCGTCAAAGGCGGTGAAATGGATATTTTCGGCGTTCTTCGCTTTGCAGCGGAAAACGGTGCCGAACATGTGGAAATCGTCCCGGGCGCCTTCGGCGAACTGACCGGAAACGATGAATTCATTGCAAAAATCGTGAAATCAGCCAAAGAAAACAATCTGGCGCTTTCGAGCTACACCATTGGCGCCAACTTCGTTCAGCCGACGCCGGAAGCCACACGCAAGGAAGTGGAACGGATCAAATGCGAAGTTGAAACGGCCGCGAAGCTCGGGGTCACCCGGATGCGTCACGACTGCGGCTGGCGCGCACCGGAAGAATGTTCCTATGCCAGTTTCGACAAGGATATTGAACTGTTCGCTAACATCTGCGGAGAAATCGCCGATACGGCCAAAGCCTACGGAATCACCACCAGCGTGGAAAACCACGGATTCTACGTTCAGGCAAGCGAGCGCGTTCAGCGTCTTGTGCTGAAAGTCAACCGCGACAATTTCCGGACCACCCTGGACGTCGGCAACTTCCTCTGCGTGGATGAGGACCCCGAATGCGCGACGCTGAACAATATCGGAATCGCGTCCATGGTTCATTTCAAGGATTTCCACATCCGCCGCGAGGTTCCCAATCCCGAAGGATACATCAAGACCGCGCACGGTCGTTACATCCGCGGAGCCATCACCGGCGACGGAGACGTCAATCTGGCGGGAATCGTCAAGATCATGAAAGCCGCTAAATACGACGGTTTCCTTTCGATCGAATACGAAGGCTGGGACGAGTGCAAATCGGCCTGCGCCCGCGCACTGAAAAACGTGAAGGCGCTGGTCGCCAACAACTGATTTTTCCGATTTCTTCCGAACGGACTTCCTCTTTCCGGGGAAGTCCGTTTTTCATATCCGTTTCATGGACATGATGCATTCCGGAAGTTCATTCCTCCGGCGCGGCGGAAATATCACGCACGCTGCCACGCTCAATAAACAAGTAGGGGATGATCACATTTTCCAGACGTTCATTCCGTATCTGTTTTTCAAGCATGGCAAGACTCTGCGCGGCAATGGCGTCGTAATCCTGCCGGAGCGAAGTCAGCGGCGGGTCCAGGAACCGGGAGATGCGGTCGTCTTCCATGGTCAGAATCGAGACGTCCTCCGGCACACGGAGTCCGGCTCGCCTCAGAAAGCTGAGAATCGGCAGGGCGTATCCTTCGCCTGAAAGAAACAATGCCGTGAAGCGTTTGTTCCGGATATCCTCCACAATGTCGTGGTAATCCTGATCACTTTTGATTCTTATGCTCCGGCAGAAGGAACCGATCCGGTATTTCCGGCAGTAATCCCGAAATGCCTGGTCCCGCTGCCCGGAGCATTGATTCCGCGCCTGGCTGCTGGTCAGCTGAAGGATGCGGGAATGTCCCTTTGAACGCAGATAATCCATTGCGAGACGGACCCCCTGTGTCTCATCGGACATCACTGAATAGATGTTCTCGGGATTGTTCGGCACCACGTTCACGCAAACCAGCGGAAGGGAATATTCCCGGTTCCAGTAGGATTCCAGTCCCGGGGACCAGTCGGAGGACAGGATGCCCGCAAAGAGATGGTCCTGGACAACATGAATGCTGTCATTCGGGATCATGAGCATGGTGTAGTTGTGCGCGGCGACTTCCTTCTGAAGCGTCCTGAGCAGAAGATCGAGGTATCCCGCATACCATGTATAAGAAGGAACAATCATGGCGATGGTTTTCGGGGTATGGTCCGGCAGACGGTAGCCGCGGAGCCGCGCCAGATGAATCACCTGCCGCCGGAGCTCCAATGTCACATTCGGGTGGTTGCGGAGAGCCCGCATCACGGTGGATGTGGCAACCCCCATTTCACCGGCAAGAGAACGCAAGGTAACTTTTTTCATCGCTGGCATGGGCAAAGTCTCCTTGTTTTTTCACTTTTCATGAAAGAAATATAACCTGATTCCGTGCGTAGACAAGTTCTTTTGTACCAATTTTTGCAAAAAAAACATGTTGATTTTTGTCAGTCAAACAGTATTTTATCCCAGACAGACGAAATCAACACAGAACAGAAACAAAGCAAGGAACTGAAAAATGAGAAATGAAAAAAATGCTTCCGGTTTCACATTAATAGAACTG
>CAYWZD010000545.1:0-3025 GCA_964462755.1 uncultured Victivallales bacterium
CTGTTCCCCTGTGGCGATATAAAAAAATCATTAAAACTATGGCTATATGAAACCAATTTATAGTCAAAACATTTCTGGGTTTTCTTTGCGGATTCGCATTTCTGTATTTCCTCGTCAACAGATTTGAATGTCAGCAGGTCAAATCCGGCAAAGCCGCCGAAAGTCGGAATGTGATACATAATATCGCTTCCCGGAGAATCGTGCAGGGCGCCTACTATGAAATATTTTTCTCCTTCTTCTCCAAACCGGATCACAAAGTCATAAAGAAAAGGTTCACACTTTTGTTCCGGATAGATTTTTATCCCGCTCAGACGTTCAACCACGAAATAATACCAGTCCCCCTGTTCCGGAACACGGAAAACGCCGGTCGCATCCGTCTGTCCCTCCCAGTTGCGATCATAACACCACATACGGACTCTCATTCCGGAAACCGGCTTTCCGTCCCGTGTGGTCACCTTGCCAGTGAATTCAGGCGTATATTCCCGGTAGCCAATGATCGGATACGCTACACACCCGTTCAACAGAAGTAAAACCAATACCGCCACACATATTCGTGAGATCGTTTTTCCGCATGTATTCATATTAAACATCAATCGACCTATTTTTTCATATTTCTTCAAAAAGATACCTTTAGTTTGCCCCTTTTTCAATCCCCGGAAAAAAAGAATTCTTTTTTTAAGAATGGAAAAGTATTGACTCGAAGTTTTCAAAGACGGCAAACAAAGGTTGCCGGGGTGCAGGGAAATTTTCCCTGCCGGGGAGTTTGAGGGCGAGGAACCCTCATGCTCTTTGCCTTTGCGGCGGCGGATCCTCCCCGCTAACGGACGAGCTCCGTGAGGAGCGAGAGCCGCCGCTCCCATGAGGTCGGTATTTGGGGACGCCCGGAGCTCTCGAACTTGCCTGAACGGCAAATTCTCGTCCATGAGCGGAGGAACCGCTCCGGGCGGAAGATTTCGTGCGTTGCACGACCAGCCTTCGCGGCTGGACCGCGGCAATACTGAGAGTATTGCATGACACTCTTTTGAAGGACGGAGCCCCCCGTACCGGGCCATGTCTGTATTCCCGTCCAGGAAAGAATCGCGCTAGATCAATTGAACTTCAATTTACCGTAGGAACCGGAGCTGATCGGAGAACCGCCTTCCCAGGCGCTCACTTCCGTTTTCCGTTCGCCATGACTCCAATAACGGGTGAACATCGCAGTGAGTTTCTCCGCGTCCGCCGCCGACTTCATTCCCAGCGTTTTGAACGGAACCGTGATCAGGACACACCAGCCGTCGGGGACCTGTCTGGTTTCGATCCGGTAATCGTCATTCCATGAAGGATCTTTGTCACGGGCGTCATAACGGTTTCCGTTCACATCGGTGACGATCTGGTAGATGGCGTGATCCTTTCCTGTAAGGCATAACTCGAATTTGTCACCCGCGGGCCACCGGTCGCGTTTCTGTCCGGCCGGACGTGCGTAAGCCTTGGCGGGCGCTTTGTCGAAACATTTGACGCCCACATACAGATTGTCGTTGTCGCACAGCAGGCGGACCGCCGTCTTTTCC
The DNA here is from genome assembly GCA_964462755.1 of uncultured Victivallales bacterium. Classification (GTDB taxonomy): domain Bacteria; phylum Verrucomicrobiota; class Lentisphaeria; order Victivallales; family UBA1829; genus SIG94. Next base: position 1,548 of record CAYWZD010000545.1, read on the forward strand.
TTCGGTTCCTGATCGCTGCCGGAGGTCAGGAAGTTGTCGGCGGATACGGCGGTGCTCCATGCTCCGGTTTTGAAGTCGGGATCGAAAACAGGCGGCTTTCCGGTGCGTGCAACCGTCAGGGAAAAGTCTTTTGCCCGGGCGATCTGTTCCTCGAATGTGCTTCGCATGGAAAGCAGCATTTTTCTGGCGTTCGGATGAACATCTCGGGTCAAGGCGCGGTCGAGAGCGGCCCGGCAGGCGTCCGTGGCGCCCGGATCGACCACACTGCTCCGCCACGAGGCTCTGGGCAGATCGTTCCACTGCGACGAAGCCGGAGATTTGAACCAGCCGTCTTCGATAATCCTGTAGAATTCGGCGACATCCGCCGCGGCGGGTCCGTAGACCCGGTGAAGAAATTCGCGGCGCATTTCGTGGACATTCCGGTATGGATTCCAGGAACCGTTGGCCATGACCCAGAAGTAAAGGGAATTCATGTCCCAGGTCTTAATGCCATCCATGCGAGGTCCGACGGCATCGGCGTATATTTCCGAATAAGTGCGCTTGATCCCGAAATGGTTGGCATAACGCCAGTCCTCCAATGCAATGATGTCCATCGGACGCGGGAACGGGGCAACCAAACCGAAGTATTCACGCCATGTGAGGTCCGCGCCGATTTTCGTCCAGCCGAGGAACTGTTCGTTCCAGATTTTATTGGAGGGGCCGGTCATGGACTCTTTGCTGTTCTTGGAGATGGGACAGAAGGAAATGCTGATGTTGGGTTCGACCTTGCACGCCGGAGGGGGTTCGGTAAAGAAATAGCCGAAAGTCAGGATGCGTTTGCCGGGATAATTTTTCTGCATGTGGCGGGCGATTTCATTCAGCCACAGGAAAAACTGGGTGGAACGGAAATTCTTGTCCTGCGGATTCACTGTTTTGCCGTCGGGAAGCGTGATCGGCTTCATGCATTCCGGGCATTCGCAGAGGTTGTAGTTGTCCTCGATCATGATGCGGTAGGTGTCGTAATTCGGGTTGGCCTTCACTCGCTCATCCACTTCTTTGATGAACGTTTTCAGCAGTTCCGGATTCGTGAAGCAGAGCTGGACGGAGTTGTTGAAATCTCCGGGACGCGCCCGCTTGCCGTTGATGAGCGGATAGAATTCCGGATGTTTCCCATAATATTTTTCCTCCGGGATATAGACGCCCACAAGATTGTGTCCGCCTCCGAACTCGAAGATCGGCGCATATTTGACGCGATCCTCGGAAAAGGCATTCAGTGCACTCCAGTTGGAACCGTTGCGGATTTGCCATTCCTCGGACGCCACATGATTGCGGGGACCGATCATCTGCCACCCGCGAAGAATGTAAACCGGGATGTCGATGTAGTCGTTGTGCTCGAATTTCAGGCTTGGATTTTTCGTGAACACCGTCCCGAACTCCGTATTGGGACGCGCCCAGATGATGTCGGTATTCTTATACAGCCACTTGTATACGCCGTTCAG
>CAYWZD010000546.1:0-3018 GCA_964462755.1 uncultured Victivallales bacterium
CGGAGCGTCCGCCGTTCAGCAGATGCGCCCCGACGATGTCCGGCGCGCTCAAGTCCACCAGATCCCAGTTATTGATATACCGGGTGTTTTCGAGGTAAAGATGATAAATCTGTTTTTTGAGTTTTTCGTCGCCCCGTTCGTATTGCTCCACGAGAATCATGAGTGCGCAGAAACGAACTTCATGATATGGATTCTTCATCAGTTTCAGGACTTCCGGCAAGGAAAGCACCCGATATTTCAGGGCGATCTTCCGGTTGACGGGAACCGTCACTCCAAGAAACAGATCGCCTTCGCCATACTGTCCTTTTCCCGTCTTGAAAAAGCCCTGAAGGACAGCCGCCTTCTCCGGGCTCCCCGCCGCCCGTACGGCGGACTCGACATCACAATGAGTCAACGTTTTTTCGTTCTGTGTTTTTTCCGGCATTTTCATTTCCCGCGTTCATTGGATGATTCCAACGGTCAATATACCACGCGGGAAAATCAAGTGCAACTCCCGATCTCCCGTGTGGTCTTTCTTTTTCCGGAAGCAAAATGGCAACGGGGATTGCATTCCAACGGCGACGGGGTATAGTAAAATTCCAGCACGGCAGATTCGAATGGGAGACAAAATCATGGCAGAAGAAAAAACAATCATCGTCCGCAAAGCGGAACTCCGGGATATTCCAACCATCGCAAAAATCATCGCCGACAACTTCGACCATGCCATGCCGGAACATTCTCCCGCAATCCGGGAAAAATTCAAATCCCATTGCAGCGAGGAAAATCTGCGCGGTCAACTGAGCTGGAAGGAAATTTTTGTTCTCTGCCGCGGAGAAAACATTCTCGGAACGGGCGCACTTGTCAACTTCGGCAAAGCGCCGCTGGACAAGTGGTGCGTCTCCAATTTTTTCATTCTTCCGGCGGAACACGGCAAGGGGCTTGGCAGGGAATTGCTGGAGCATCTGCTCCGGACCGCCCACGAGAAAAACATACCGGTTCTTCAGGTTCCCAGCAGTCTTACGGCAGTCGGGTTCTACCGGAAAGCCGGATTCATCCGGGATGAAGTCCAGCCCCCGGAAGATACCGCCGACGAAATCACATGGATGACAAAAAAGCTGAATGAAACAGATTCATCGCAGGGAAATAATCACCACCCCTGACAGAATCGCCGCAAGTCCCGCCCACTGCCGGACGGAATTCTTTTCACGGATCACAAATACACTGTAGACCGCAAAAAACAGGATGCTTGCGCCGATCATCACGGGAAATCCGATCGGCCCGATCCCGTTCGCCGAACAGAGGTCCAACGTCTTGAACATGCAGATGACCGTGAGCACATTCCACACCGCGACCCCGGCCGCAAAAAACAGGGTGATTCTCCCGAGCGGAAGCAGTTTCCGTTTCAAAAAAAAGGCGGCTCCCGCCGAACCGAGCGAACCTCCGGCATAAGCCAGCGACGGACGCAGAATCCCCGTGTCCTCCCAACCGGTCCAGTAAGACGGAACACTCTGCATGGCCTCCGCCATCCCCATGCAAAGGAATGCTCCAAGCGCAAACGGAAACCATTGCCGGAGTCTTTCCCTCGCATCATTTCCGCCCGAAGGAAGAAACAATCCCGCCAGAATCAGGGCGATTCCGAAAACCTGAAACCATCCGCAATTCTGTTTAAAAAAAAGAACCCCGCTCAGGAAAGGCACCAGCAGTCCGGCCTGCTGAATGGCCCAGACCAGATTGTTGCTGCCGTGTTTCATGGCTCGCTGGACAAAGAGCGAACCACTGATGCTGCAAACGCCTCCCCCGGTGATCCAGAGGATCAATTCTCCGAAGCGGGGAGCGCCCTGCGAAAAGGCGAGGTCCGGACGTCCCGGGTAGATCAATGCCAGCAGGGCTGTGATGAACGCGTTCCAGAAAAGGAACTGGAACATGTCCAGCCCTTTCCGGACGCCAAGACTGATGGCGATGCCGAATCCGGCCAGAAAAAGACCGGTCAGCAAAGCCATGAAAAAACCGGATGCCATATTCAATTTTCCCTATGCGGTCTTTCAGAACGGGATGATTTCCTGAACGGTCGGCTGGACCATGATCTCCGGGAAAACCAGATTGTCCGGCGATTCGACGATCTGGACAATCAAGTCGCCCATCTGGTCGGGAGACATCATCTTTTCAGCCAGCTTCGGATCGTTGGGACCCATTCCGGCCGCCGCGGAAAAATTCGTCGCCCCCCAGCTCGGAGTGACGACCGTCACGCGGACTCCGGCCGGGCGCAGTTCCGTATAGAGCGCACGGCTGGCCATGTCGATTCCGGCCTTGGCGGCGGTATAGGCCACGAAGCCGGGCCAGCCGTAATGCGAACAGACGCTCGAAATATTGATGATGAGCCCGGACTTCCGTTCTGTCATGGCCTTGGCCGCGCGGCGGCATCCCAGAAGCACACCGGTGAGATTGGTGGAAATCGAACGTTCGATTTCCGCATCGGTACACTCGGCAAGCTTTGCGATCTTCACCCCGGCTCCGGCGTTGTTGACAAGCACGTCAACCGTCTTGACCTCGGCAAAAATCCTGTCCCAGTCGGACGCGCTTCCAACATCTCCCTGAATGTAGTTGACCCCCAGTTCGGACGCCGCCTTTTTCAGCTTCTCGAGGGTGCGTCCGACAATCCAGACGTTCGCGCCTCCGGCCGCCAGTTTTTTCGCCATGCCGTATCCGTAGCCTTCCGAGCCGCCCGTGACGATGATGTTTTTCCCTTTGCAGTTCATACTCTGATCTCCTCTTTGAATTGGGTGAGTTGTTGGAGTTTATGGATGTTGACCTTGCGCAAATCGCACTTGTCCGAAAGAGCCAGCGCCGCCGCGGCACCCGCGGCCTCCCCCAGCCGCATGACCGTCCGAGACAGCCGGCAGCTGGTGGCCGCAATACACGAAAAACCGCCGATCCGTCCGGCGACCAGCAGATTCGTCACGCCTTCCGGCAGAAGCGAACGATAGGGAATGCCGTATGGAAAAACCGGTTTGAACTGCCCCGCGGCGCCATGCCGGTCCA
>CAYWZD010000547.1:0-3017 GCA_964462755.1 uncultured Victivallales bacterium
AAAGCGGGGCGGTCTGCTCCGGGATTCCTTCAGGGTGCTGGACCGGCTGCTGCCGTGGCTGGGAATCCTGACAGTGATCGGGATGTTTCCGATTGCGGTTTACGCCTTGAAATGCGACGTCCTTCCCTTCTTCCAATGGGGGCTTGCACTGATTTGTCTGGCTCTTCTTGTTCTCTTCCGCGGAGAACGGAATACGCCGCAGTCGCATTGGCTTTGTCTGGGGGCTGTGCTTGGAGTCATTTACATTCTCGGGGTCAATCCGCTGATTGCCGCTTATGAGGATTCCACCCTCTTCGTTTCCTCGGTGGAGAAAATCCGGAAAGGCAGACTCTGCATGTATGAGGTCGGGCCGGATCACGAAGCGCTCAAATATAAAATACTGATCCCGCCGGACGTCCGCACGAAGATCCTGTTCATGTTGGACGAACCGCATCCGGATGAACAGTACAACCGGATGTTTCATACTGAAATCGTATATGACGCTCTTCCGCTTCTGAAGCCGGAAGACATCGTGGTCCTCCGCAAGAGCAAACTGAAACCCCTGAGCGTCGTAGCCGATGACGTGGGGCGGAAAGTGGAAGTGCTTCTGACCGGGAGTCTGGGCCATCGGGAATATCTGGCGGTGAAGATTCTACCGAAATAACAGCGGAACGCCTGATCAAAGGGGAGAGGTTATTTCCAAATGAAGATGTCCCGGATCAAATTCCTTTCTCTGCTGCCGTTCCTTCTGATCGGCGCGGTCTGCTGTCTTGGAATATTCATCCTGTTCTGGAAGCCGCTTTCTTCCGCAACCGATCTTCCGACCGACGAAACCTGCCGGGCGCTCCTGAAGAAATACGACCTGTCCTTTTCTCCCGAGGCGATCCGGGCCGGAGCGGTTTCCCTGATGAATCCGCAAAAGACATGGGAACAGACACTTCCGGGGCCTCGGACGCCGCCTGCCGTCTTCCGTCTTCCGGAAGGCTGGAAATTCTATCTGCCGTCGAACTGGAAGCGTCCCGGTCTGCTGAGTATTTCCGAGCAGGGCGGGAAATGGAGGATAATCTCGGGCGACTCCGTTTCCTTCATGAGTTCGGACGGGTGCCGCAAACCGGCTCTTTCACTGATCCGCATCCGTGCGCGGGGGGTCGGCAAAATCATTCCGCTGGTGCGGACCTATCATTATTTTTACCTCAATGAAAAAGAATATCGTCTTCCGAAGGAAAGGATCAGGAGCCTTTTTTTCAGGGACTATTATTTTATCGCCGAGAGCCGCGACGATTCCAATACGGCGGCGTTCGGGTTGTCCGCCAGCGGCTGGATCGAAGTTTCCGAAATCTGCTTTTATCCTGTCGATGACCTGCGTCTGAAAGGGACTACTCTGCTGGAGGGAACCGTTACGGCGGCGTCTCCCTGTCCGGACCCTTCCAAATCGGACTACCCGAACTGTCTTTATTCCGTCGAACTGGAAGGGAAGCTGATCCTCAAAGGACCGCCTGTTCCCCGCCGTCTTCTCCTTCTGCCGCCCGCCTTTGCCGATTTCAAGCCCGCCCCGACTGCCAACCTCAAGGCCGGAGACAGAATCCGGGTTTCCGTCCTTCCGTTTCAGGAGGGTTTGGAAAAGGAGCGCTCCACCCAGCTGTCCGACACGCTGGACCTTTTTGATCTGGAGCGGTTCCTTGTCCGGAAACTGGAAAAGATCCGTGATTTCCAGCCGCAGAACGAGATTTCCAAGATTTATTTCGCCGAACCCGGAGAATATGTTTCTCCTTACGGGCATCCGCAGAATCCTCCCGTTTCTCCGGCCGCGGAAATCGCACGGAAAAAAGAAATGGCGGCAGACCTTGCTTCCCTGACGGAACGGATCGGCTGGATCAAGGGACACGAAAAAACGATCAATGACGCTTTTTCGAAAGCATGGGACGTCCGGCAGAAGGAATGCAAAAAACTGGACGGCGACTTCTTCTGGGGACGCGTCGGGGAGGGTTGTTTTGTGCTGCCCCGCCGGCATGAATTTCTCCGCCATCTGTCCATTGCCTCCAATCTGGAGGCGATCCGGGAGCTGGACCGTTACCTCAAGGCCCAGGGGGTCCAGTTCATGGTGGTCGTCATCCCGGACTTCCGGGATGTGGCCGCCCGGGCCTTGAACCCGGAGTTTGCGCAATACGTCGATCCGGCTTCCGGCGAAACCGTCCGGACCCTGCTGGAAAACGACATCGAGGCTCTGTATGTGACGGACGCCCTTCTGGAAAAGGCGTCCCGTTATCCGTTCCTTTTCGCCTATCCCCATGATCCGCATCCCGTTCAAGGGGCTCAGGAAGTGATAGCGGACCGGATTGCAAAGCGGCTCGAAAAACGTTTCCCCGGAGAGTGGACGCCCCGCTGCGCTGCTTCGGATTTCTCCATGGAAGACGGTTTGTCCGCTACCAGAAGCGTAATTCCCGGGGGCGTCGACGCGGGGACTCTCAAACCCGGCTCTTCTCTTCCCTGCCGCATTGTGAAATACAAGGGGAAGCCCTACCGGGAAAATCCGTCGGATTCCAAAGTGCTGGTTCTCGGCAACAGCTTTATCCAGACTCCGTTCCCCGGATTCAAAAGCCTTGCCGGACTTCTCGCCGTGCGCATGCTTTATCTTCCGCAGGAGTTTTCCGTCCATGCGCACGGCCCGGCCTATACCATTCCCCTTGAGCTTTTCAACCATCCGGACCTGTATCTGAAAAATAAAAAGGTGTGCGTGCTCTCCATTTACGAAGGACACCTTGCGGACTACAATTTCGTGAACCTGAAGCAGATCGATCAGGAGAAAAAACTTCTTTCCGGCAAACAGAAAGCGGGGAGCCTGACTCTGTCTGTTATGCCTCCGCCCGAATTCACCGGTTCCCAGCGCGATTTCCTCGGACAATGGAAAGCCGCCCTTCAGGATGCGCCCGGCGCCATGGAAATTTCCCTTCCGAATGCGGAGCAATGGTATGAACTGCCGGAAGTTCCGGTTCCGGAAAAATACGGGAAGAACGGCGAGACGGTTCTCCAGCTGGAAC
>CAYWZD010000548.1:0-3012 GCA_964462755.1 uncultured Victivallales bacterium
TTGGAAGCAAAAGTCCGGCAGTTTGCCATTAAAGAGGGCGAGATTTACGTGGTGACCGGTCCAATCCTCACAAAAGAAAAATCAATCACCATAGGCGCGAATAAAGTCACTGTCCCGGATCGGTATTACAAAGTAGTTTACGACCTTACCCCGCCGCAGAAGATGATCGGGTTCATCCTCCCAAATGCCGGGAGTGACAAAGACATCTTTGATTTTGTCGTCACCGTGGACGCGGTGGAAGAGGCCACCGGCTTGGACTTCTTTTCCTCTCTGCCAGTTGAAAAGCAGAAAGAACTCGAATCAAAGATCAACGTCGAAGACTGGAAATAGATTTTTTTCTTGTTATTCAGTTTTTTTTTCTTGTTATTCGGTAACGAGTCATATATTCAATAGTTTTGGCATCATAAAATGAACCTGAAAATTTTTCTTGTTATGTTCTTGTAATTCGCAGTTTCAGGCAGTAAAAACAAGAAAAAAGCAGAATCACGGCAAAAAGAAAAGGACTTGCGTTTTTATGCGTAAGTCCTTGAATATCAATGGTGCCGAAGAAGGGACTTGAACCCTTACGAGGTTGCCCCCGCCAGATTTTGAGTCTAGTGCGTCTGCCATTCCGCCACTTCGGCACTGGTTCTTTTACAGTAACTGTTTTGAAAAAAAATTCAAGTATAAATCAAGTTTTTTCCGAAATATTCTTGAATAAACCGCATTTGAACTTATATTTCTACTTTACCAAAAATAATTCATACTTTCATACCATGGAGTCGGGAAGATATGCCAAGCAGTGAAATCGTGATCGGATATGACATCGGAGGCACTAAAATCGGAGTCGGCCTGGCTTCCACGGATGGAAAAATCCTCGGCCGCCGCCGGATCGAAAACAAAGACACTTATCCGGATGACGTCCTGCCCCAACTGGCTCAATGCGGGATCGACATGGTCAAGGAAGCCGGTTTGAACATCAAGGATATCAAAGGCTTCGGCATTTCCGCACCGGGGCCCTCCGACATCGCCAACGGGGTTCTGACCGCTCCGCCGAATAACAAATTCTGGCGCAATGTTCCCATTCAGAAATATCTGGAAGAGAAGCTCCAACTGCCCGGTTGTTTTGAAAATGACGCCAACTGCGGGGCTCTCGCCGAAGGTTTCTTTGGAGCCGGCAGGGGCATTTCCGACTTCATCTACCTGACCATGAGCACCGGAATCGGCGGAGGAATCGTCACCGGGGGAACGCTGGTCCGGGGCGTCGGCTATTATGGCGGCGAGATTGGTCATACGGTTCTGGAAGTGAACAGCAAGCGCAAATGCGGATGCGGCCTCTACGGCTGTTACGAGTCTTTCTGCGGAGGCCGGAGCATTGCCCTTTACCTTCAGGATAAGCTGAAAGATCAGCCGCACCACAAAATTGTGGAATGCGCCGGGGGCAAGGTGGAGGACATCGACATGCTAGCCCTCGAAAAAGCCTATCGCGCGGGCGATGCCTTTGCCGCGGAGGTCTGGGAAGAGATGTCCATGCGCAATGCCCAGGCGTTGGGAATTCTGATCAACACCTTCAATCCGAAGCGTCTGGTTCTCGGTACCCTCGCATGGGCGATCGGGGACATTTATACCGATCCGATCAAAAAATATCTGCCGCGCTTCTGCTGGAAGGAGACTCTGGAGCAATGCGAGCTGACCACCAGTGAGCTCAGGCGCGAAATCGGATACTATGCCGGAGCCGCCGCCGCGATTTACTTCCTGCTGGGACGCCGCATGTAAAGCCATTTCATCCCTGAACCGGAGACAGCCGATGCTCACAAGAACCTGTTCCGCCGCCCTGACCGGGATCGAGGCGATTCCTCTGGAAGTGGAGGTTCATGCCTCCGGACGCGGGGAACAGGAAATCGTATCGATTGTCGGTCTCCCCGACGCCGCGGTCAAGGAGAGCCGGGAACGGATTCGTTCCGCGCTCTATTCCTGCGGTTATGAGCATCCTTCCGGTTCGACGCTGGTCAATCTGGCTCCCGCCGACCTCAAGAAAGAAGGTGCGGCATTCGATCTGCCGATCGCGGTCGGACTGGTTGCCGCGACCGGCGCGGTGGACCCGGTTTTGCTGGAAGACGCGATGATTCTGGGGGAACTGGCGCTGGACGGCGGAGTTCGCCCCGTCCGTGGAATTCTGTCCGTTGCGCTGGCTGTGCGGGAAAGAAAAGAGATCCGCAAGCTCATCGTTCCCTCGAAAAACGGTTCCGAAGCGGTGGTCGCCTCCTCGAAACTTCAGGTGTATCCTGTGGCGTCTCTGCCGGAAGCGATTGCCGCCTTGCGCGGGGAACTGATGCCGGTCGATCCCTCCGCCGCGGGTGCGTTGTTCGCGGAACCGGACTGGACTACTGTTCCTGATTTTGCGGACGTGAAGGGGCAGACCGCCGCCAAGCGCGCCATGGAAATCGCCGCGGCCGGAGGGCACAACCTGCTGATGATCGGGCCTCCGGGCGCCGGGAAATCGATGCTTGCCAAGAGACTTCCGGGGATCCTCCCTCCGATGACGGAGCGGGAAACGCTCGAAACCAGCCGGATACACAGCATTCAGGGGCTTCTCGCGCCGGACTCGCCGCTGTTGAAAACGCGTCCGTTCCGGGCGCCGCACCATACGGTCAGCGATGTCGGCCTGATTGGCGGAGGCTCCAATCCGGGGCCAGGTGAAATTTCTCTGGCGCATAACGGAGTCTTGTTTCTGGACGAACTTCCCGAGTTCAAAAGAACGGTTCTGGAGGTGTTGCGCCAGCCGATCGAAAGCGGGAACGTCACGATTTCCCGTGCCGCCGGAAGTTTCACGTTCCCCTGTGAATTCATGCTGATCGCGGCTATGAACCCGTGTCCCTGCGGACACATGGGCGACCGTCTTCATGTCTGCCGGTGCCGTCCGATGCAAATTCAGAATTACCGGGCCCGGATTTCGGGTCCGCTTCTCGACCGGATCGATCTTCATGTGGAACTGGCGGCCCTGACGGAAGATGAACTGCTGTCGCGCGGTTC
>CAYWZD010000549.1:0-3012 GCA_964462755.1 uncultured Victivallales bacterium
CGAGGAGCGGTTTTTTCAGACAGAGATATTTCAGCGTTTCGGAAAGTCCGCTGGTCCCTTCGGCCATGATGCCGTCTGAATACCGGGCGATTCCGAGGTGGAACGGGCCGTTCGCCAGAACGGGTTTCCGTGCGCGATGGAGAGTCCTGGCAAGAACCGCCGCATGTTTCATGTAGGACTGTCCGTAGGAATAGACAGGATGGTTGTCAACCGCGCTCCGGCCGTCGTTGTGTGCGAAATCGTAAAAGAAGTAACAGGGCTGATCAAGAAAAACGCCGTCGATATCCGGATGCAGTCGCAGGAAACGGGGAATCATTTTCTCGATGTGCCGTCCGAATGGAGTCGCAGGATCGGCATTGACCATACAGCACTCCTTCCAGGCAGGATACGGATGTCCGTGCCGGTCTTTCGCCATGGAAGAGACAAAATATTTTTCGGCCCACGGAAGAAGCGCGTCTCCGGAAATCTGAAGATACAGCAGGGCTTTGACTCCATGCTTCTGAAGGCATGCGATTCGTTCGTCGATTTTTTCATGCGTGATTTTTCCGTGCGTCTCCGCGGACAGCGCCGGATAATCATGTCCGACCACACTGTCCCATTCCTCTGTTTCAGGTGCATATTCGCCGTAATGGGGGAAGTGGTTGTGGAGTTCCGAAAAATCCATGCCGCTCTGTCGGATGTAACTTTCCTTTGTGAAAGGATTGGTGATGCCGAAAACGGTCATCTTTTCCAGTGCGGGAACTTCGGGATAAAAGAAATCCGGAAACAGTTCGATAAAACGTGCCAGCGCGGGACGGTAACATCCGGCATGAGCATAAAAAATCAATTCCACTTCCACCGGACGGTTCTCGGAAAGCGCCAGATCTTCGAAACAGGCATGGATTCCCTTTCCGTAGTAATGGTCGATGGAAAAGGCGAGGCGTCCGCCGGGAAAAACGTTGGGATCGGTCGCAACGGTGATTCCGCAATTGCGTCCCGCGTGATACAACGACAGCATCGGCAGAACCGTGCCGTAGCAGACATCGCCGTAATACACTTTCCTTGCACCCGCGAAATAAACTGATTCCGGAAAATCCAGACGTCCGGTAAAGACATTCCAGCCGGAGAGTCCGCCTCCCTGTCCCGGGTATTCGAGCAGGAGGTCCAGTGAGACGGAACGGAAGGCACGTCCTTTCCGGAGTTCGATCCGGAATTTCCGCCGGACCGTCCCTTTTTTCCGGGACACGTTTTCCGTCAGAGTCCAGTCATTGGATTTTTCCTTCTGCGTGTAAATCCGTCGGGTGAAATCATCCCGGACCGTCACTGTTTCCGCATGGATGGCGGGACTGCCCGGAATCCGGAATTCTCCGGAAGAATACTTCAACATCTCCATCATATTTTTCATGTTTTCTCTTTTCTGTCCGGATTATTTGCCCCAGAGTTCAACTTCGGAAACAATGAACTTCGCGTTTGTCCCGGAAAAAGTCATCCGCAGAAATTGCGCGGAGGCCCCGACCGGAACTTCTGAACGGATAATTTCCAGAGGCTCCGTCTGTGTCTTTTCGAATCGGAAATTCAGCGGTTTCCACTTCCCTTCCGAGGCGGAATATTCGATTTTCAAATCATTCGGCAGTGTGCCTGTCCAGAAAAACACCATGCGGTCCACCGGATAAGGACGCTTGAGATCGAACGTCACGGAATCATTTCCCGGACGGGAAAAATCTTCCACCCACTTCGAATAATCATCCGTGCGGTATTCCTGTGTGCGGACGAAACACGTGCGGCGGTCGGTCAGTTTCGCTTCCGAGACCGGCTGCCAGACACCTTTGCCGTCGCGTGTGACCCGGCAGGACGCTTTTGTGTCGACATTCTGAAAGATACCGTCGTTGAAACGGAAACGGTTCCAGAATGCGTAATTGTTCGTAAGACATTTTCCGGCGGGCGTTTTCGGCAGACTGACTTTCATGGACGGAAAATGGAAACGCCAGATGTCGTGTCCCACACTGCCGCCCAGTTCTTTGTGCCGTGTCCGGAAGTCGGCCAGCCACGGGATGGACGGCGAAAGGTGCGGAAGCGAAAACACCCGGAAGGCAAAGTAAATGACTTTTCCTTTTCCGTACGGACGTTCAATAATGGCCGGGGAGCCATCCGGAAATGTGCCGATGACTTTCGCATTCTTATCGGTCAGCTGGACTTGGACGCTGTCGCAGGCGATCGGACGGAGTTCCTTTCCCACTTTTACTGAAGTGTATTTCGCATTTTCATTCATGACTTTGAGGCCGAACAGTTTTTCCCGTTCCGCCGCCAGAGAGTCCGCCGAAACCGAGTTGGAGAAGACCAGCGGATCGCCGCAGACGAGAATTCCTCCGTTCTTCACATATTCTTCCACCTGCAGCGGGAAATCTTGTTTGACGTATTGCGCATAGGGCAGATAAACAATTTTATAGTCCGCCAGCCGTGCCCCGCCGGATTCGAGGTTCGAATCGCAGAGGAAACGGAACCATCCGCGCGAATACGGACCGAGCATGGTGAACAATCCTTCCGCGGTGTTTTTCTTCGGATCGCATTTGATGGATTCGGCGGAAAGCAGAACCGCCGTATCGGTTTTTGTGGGGAATTTCAGTCGGGGCATCGAGGCGACATGACGGCTCATGGCGAGCATATACTGCCATGCCAGCGGATAGCCCTCCGAACAGGAGGCGGCGAAAACCGGCGGCGGAGAAAATCCGCCATACGATGCGGGCCAGAAGGAGAAACCTTCGCCGCCGCCCCGGAAAATCTGGCTGTAGAGTTCCAACATTTCCTCTTCGCTGGAAGCGCCTGTCGGATACCCGCTGTCGCACTCGTGCGGACAGGCCATGACGGTGTCGATTTCCGAGATGTCTTTCGCGAGCTTTACCCAGTAGGCATAGTTCTGGCAGAGCGGGGAGATGGTTCCTCCGCCTTCTCCGAGCTGGACCGTCAGGACATCTGCGAATTCTCCGGCGAACTGGAGTCCGTTCATCAGGGGATCGCCTGAATTGGAATAGGCGC
>CAYWZD010000550.1:0-2997 GCA_964462755.1 uncultured Victivallales bacterium
ATGGAAACGATCCCGGAAAAGGAAATCGCGGTCCTCGCAAAGAAAATCCGGAAAGGCTGGAAGTTCGTCCGCGCCCCGAAAGAAGGGACCGTGGAAAACTCCGTCCGGCTGATGCTGGCCTTCCGCCGCAAAATCGAAGAACGCGGTTACGACGCCTTTTCCTTCTGCGATGTAGACGGCGTGAAGAAACTTCTGAAATTCGCCCCGGCGGGCGCTCTCACACTTCTGCATGACGTCGCCGACATCCCGAGCGTTCCGGAGAACGATTCATACGGAACGGTCACGGAATTGATCTTCAAAAATCTGACAGGGAAATCTCCGGCTTATCTGGAATTCTACGAGTTCACGAAAAATTCGGCTCTGATGGGCGTGCCGGATTACGTCCCGGCCTCGATCGTGGATGGCAAAATCACCGTGATGCCGAACGCGTTCGGCTCCTTCGGCGAGGGGCTTCTGAATGTTTCCAAGCTAAAAACGGGCGCCGTGACCATTGCGCGTCTGGCCCAGACGGAAGGACGGCTGGTCCTCCACGCGGTCAAAGGCGAGGCCAAAACGCCCGAGACATGGGAAGAAGCCGGATGGGCGCCGCCCGCTCCCCAGCTCCCGAGTCTGGAAATCTTCTTCGGAAAGGATTCCGACGAGTTCCTGAAAAACGTCATGGGACAGCACTACATTCTGGTTTTCGGCGACCATCTGGACGCCCTCCGGGATTATTGCGCCATCACCGGGATCGAGTTCATTCCCTGAGATGTTGCATTTCTCCCGGATTCGCGGTATAGTACCGTTTCGGAAAGTTGTGTTTTGAAACGGGAAGGACTGCGGAATGATTACGCCCGATCGGATGGAATGTTTGAAGCGGACCGGAACGGCGCTGTGCCGTCAGCCGGATTCCGGACAATGGGGGCTTTACACCTCTCCCGTCGAAACCATCCGGGTAGCCGCGTGTGCTGAAATGCGCCCGGCTCTGGCGAAGCTGGAAGGACACCTTTCCCGTGGAAAATGGGCGGTCGGAATGCTCTCCTACGAAGCCTCCGCCGCCTTCGAGCCGGAAATGGAAACTTTCCCTTCCGGCGGGTTCCCGCAGGCAGTTTTTCTGCTCTATGACACCCCGCCGGAACTGCTGGACATCCCGTATCTGACCGATAACTTCGACGTCCCGGATTTCGTCCCGGAACTCACCCGCTCCGAATATCTCGAGCGTCTGGACACCATCCGCGAAAATCTTGCGCAGGGAAATCTCTATCAGGCGAACTTCACGTTCCGCTGTCACGCGAAAGCGACGGAAGAACCGGAACGCCTTTTCCTGAATTTGTTCAACCGTCATCCCGTGCCGTATGCGGCTTTTCTGAATCTCGCGCCGGAATTCAAAATTCTCTCGTTCTCGCCGGAACTGTTTCTGGAGCGGACGGACGACAATCTAAAATCTTCCCTGATGAAAGGGACGGCAAAACGCGACCCGCTCGAAGAACGCGACCGGGAAATGGCTCAAGCCCTGTCGAACGACCCCAAGAACCGGGCGGAAAACCTGATGATCACCGACATGGTGCGCAACGATTTCGGGCGGATCTGCCGTCCCGGCTCCATCCGCGTCGATCCGATGTTTCACGTGGACACTTACCAGACTCTCCACCAGATGATCAGCACGGTTCACGGACAACTCGGCAAAGAAGCAAATCTCTTCGATATTCTGGGCGCAACATTTCCTCCGGCGTCCATCACCGGCGCTCCGAAAATCAGCGCGGTGAACCTTCTCCGGAAAGTGGAAAAAAGCCCCCGCGGCATCTATACAGGAACCATCGGATGCTTCAATGGAAACGATTCGTTCTGTCTGAATGTGGCAATCCGAACCCTTCTATGCACAAAGGAGAAAACAGAGCTCGGGATCGGCGGCGGAATCACCTGGTATTCCGATCCCGCCGCGGAATGGGAGGAGGCCCTTCTGAAAAGCCGTTTCGCGGGGTGTTCCCATCCCGAATTCCGGATTTTCGAAACGATGTTCTGGTCGCCGGAAACCGGGTTCACTTATCTGGAGGAGCACAAACAGCGCGCGGAAGCCAGTCAACGCTTCATGGGCAGACCGTTCCGCCGGGAAGCGCTGGACAACGCATTGGAAAAACTCTCCCTCGCACTCGCCGCGGACGCTCAATACAGGGTTGGCGCATGTGTCAAGTTCCTGCTGGACCGCAACGGGGAAATCGAAACCTCAACCGCCCTTCCTCGCAAGCCGGACTGGAAAGGGCTGGACCTGAAACTGCTTGTATCCCGGAAACGGATTCATTCCGACGACCTGTTCCTGTATCACAAGACCACGCACCGGGAATTCTATGACAAGTGTTTTCACGAGGCGCGGGAACAGGGAGCCCATGAAGTCGTCTTTCTGAATGAAAAAGGCGAGCTGACCGAGGGCGCGATTTCCAACATTTTCCTGAAGCTCGACGGACAATGGCACACGCCGCCGGTTGCCTGCGGACTACTGCCGGGAATCTGGCGCGCACGCATGATCCGGGAACTGAATGCGCGGGAAACGGTAATGACGGCCAACGACCTCAAAAGAGCCGGGGAAATCCGGATCGGCAATTCCTTGCGCGGAACGGGAATCGTGAAGGAAGTTCTGTTCTGACCCGGAATGATCCGGTCAGGAAAGTTTTTCCAGTCTTTTGATTCCGTTACGGGCCATGGTGAGACGGAAACGGCTGATCGAAACCCGGTCGTCGGAACGTCCTACGGAACAGCGGATTGTGATGTAGATATGATAGACGCGTGCCGCTTTGACGGTCGTGATTCCGCCCTCGCCGTCCGGCATGTGGATTTCGCGGACCGGATTGTCCATGTGTTCCAGAAAACGGCGGATGTTGAAACGGATGATGTCCACGAGTCCATCCACCTGAAAGTCCGAATAGATGGACTCGCAGTTTTTGGAGCATATCTTCAGATATTTGCGGGAATGGATCACCGATTCCCCGAGAAAGGTGCTTTCCATGAAGGAGATCGGATCGC
>CAYWZD010000551.1:0-2992 GCA_964462755.1 uncultured Victivallales bacterium
GTCGCCATGCTCCAGGCGGTCTGCCTGCCGAAAAAAGCACTTCCGGCACCGATGAGAACTACCTTGGGTCCCTTCATTTCATTTCTCCCGAATAAGGATTAATGTGACTTGATATTGTCTGGTGTGTGATTATATTATACTATATTTCATACCTGATACAAGAAGAATAATGTGAATAATATAGGACATTTGTGAAATGGATGAACAGAAAAAAGGGTATTACCGTCCCTCCCGTTTCCCTTCGGAGAAAATCCCTCTGGGCGCAAGAAGCACAGGGCATTACATTGTGGGCAGAACCTATCGGGAGATCCCGGTGGCAAAGTACTTCCTTCAGGTGTTCTGGGGAATCGGAGGACAGGGCCGTTTCCTGTTCAACGGAGAAGAGAGGTTTCTGAATCCGGACGAAATCGCCGTCTATTTCCCGGGAGACGTCCACAATCTGAACTCTGAAACGGAACGGTGGGAATACCGCTGGTGGACGATGGATGGTCCGATGGCTGTGACGATCGCATCGGAGTTTGGAATCTACCACGCAGGCATATACAAAGCAGGAAAAGCCCCAATCCCGCTGTTCCTTGAACTCACGGAGGCCATTTCAACCAATACCCCGGCCAGCGAAAGGAATGCCGGATGCATCGCCTACCGCCTTCTCTGTTGTGCGGCGGACAACAATTCCATGAAGGGGGAGGGCGATTCGATCATCCGCGAGGCTGTCGACAAAATTAACCATGACTGGAAGAACTCTCAGCTGAGCGTAGAATCAGTCGCGGACTCGCTCGGTCTGGACCGGACTGTTTTTTCGAAGCGTTTTCACGCCGAGGTTGGAATCAGTCCCGTGAAATACATTACTGGCGTGAGGGTGCAGAATGCACTTTCCCAGCTCAAATACACCCATGAGAATATTTCCGTAATTGCCCGGAAATGCGGCTGGAACGACCCCAACTACTTCGCAAGGTGCATAAGGCGGGCTGTCGGCAGTTCTCCGGAAGATTTCCGGAACTCATAGGATGATCGTTCAGTCTTTTCTCCCGGGCCACCAGTTTTTGAACCATGAATCATTCCGGAGGGGATCGTTCGCGGAAAGATGGTCCGGATAGTTTCCGAACAGCGGGCCGATGGAGGTTGTGACATGCAATTCCAACTTCGAGCCACCCTTTCGGAGCGCTTCCGGGATGTCCCACACGAAGGGAGCCCACAGGCGCACGCCGAGAGATTTTCCGTCGAGAAACGCTTCTACCGCCAGTTCCCGGCATTCAAAAGCAATGGTGTCGTATTCCGATAAATCAAGGTTTTCCTTTTGGAAAACAACAGTTCCCGTAAACTCTTTTCCGTGTTCGGCAAAAAACGTTTTTGCGGGAAGAGGTTCCTGCGGCAGGGACCGGAGCACACCGTCCTCCTGCCAGGAAAATCGGCCGAAAAGAATCGCCGCCGGAAGATAAGGAATGTCGGGAACTCCGGAGGTCAGTCGCAGAAAATGGACGCCTGACTTCAGTGTGATTGCTTCACTTTCCCGGTAGAGCTGCCTGAATCCTTCAGGCATGGTTTTGCATGAGGTTTCGGCGCTGACCGTGGTGCCGTCGAGTTCGACTTCGACGCGTCCTCCGTAGTTCCGCAGGACAAGGACTGTTTCCACATCTTCGGCGACCTTGAACTTCCATTCCTTTTCCGAGGCGAAAATGCACCTCATGCTGTTGGGTTGTTTCAGTGCCGTGAAGAAAGACTCCTCGCTCAAATCCAGCACTTTTTCAGGATGAGATCCCCCCGGTTCGGGAAAGAGTGCGACGCCATCCCGTTCCAGCTCGAAAAAGTTTTTTCCGTCCAGCGAGATATTTGAAAGAGGAGCCGAGGATGTATTGACAATACAGACTGTGCCGTCGTCGTAACTTTTCAGCAGAATTTTTTCCACCGGACGTCCGTCCCGGAAACGGAGCCGCACTCTCCGTGGCTGGTTTTTCTCCAGAAATTCGAGAATTCCGGCGATGTCGCCGAAACGGGTTCCGGTAAGTTCTTCTTCGGCTCCGCCGGGAATGAGATTGAGAACTACGCCGTAAGATTTCTCAGCAACTTCATTGTCACCGATCAGCCGGAATTCCCATTGGGCGCTGATCAAAGCCCGGATCAATTCACTGTAGTCCACGGTCATCGCCGAATCCCCCATGCGGACCCATTTCCGGCAGCATTCCCGTTGCGGAAACCGCAATGCGATGGACGCAGTCGATTTTTTACGGGTGAGAGCGGCGGCTTTTTCCGCCGTATCGTTCAGAATGCCGATGTGGCGGAACCACGGCTGATCTGGTGTAATCGGATTGAAATAGATCGGTTTTTCCACATTTCCGCGTGCGTCGAGTGCCGAGACAGCGGTCACAAAATGATTGATTCCATGAAGAGATGTGAGGTAAATTATTGCTCGCATGGTCACAAAAGGGATATCCGCCGGACCGAGGGCGAAAAGTTCCGCCAGTGCGTCGGTTCGTGGACCGTTCATCGCACTTTCCAGCAGTTTGAAGGTGTTCCATTCGACTTTTTCAAAACTGGTGTGTGAAAAGATTTCGTCTATTCCCGGCATGGAAAATCCCCGGATTGCATCTGCCGGACGTCCGCTGTAGGTAATCGAACTGGAAAGATTGGATTCCGCCATCAGGTGTCCGGTGGAAAGGATATGATGCGCGTCGCACCATTCGCGGATCCGGTCAAGATATGTGCGGCGGAAGCGTTGTCCCAGCAGAAAGTGGAAAGTTTCCCACAGATGTTCTGGCGTTCGTCCCCGCAAATCTTCTTCCAGATCATCCGTGAGGGAGTGCCCGCTCGCCTGAAGATAATCTTCGCGGAATCCCCGGTAATACGGGATTTCAAGCACATTTCCGGCAACCGGCTGGTAGGTGGAGTATCGGAAGCTGGGTTCATCGGAAAAGATTCCCCGGATGGTCTTCCCGAAATAACTTCCGAAGTGTTGAAAATAAACCTCATGAGTCAGCCGAATAAAACAATCCAC
>CAYWZD010000552.1:0-2975 GCA_964462755.1 uncultured Victivallales bacterium
TGAAAACGATGATTCTTGGCGGTACATTGGAAGAACCCGTCTGGAGCAATCTTCCATGCGGTTTCGAGTCACCGAAGAAATAATTCCGTCTTCTCGTGCGTAAATGAAAAGTGAAAGGAAATGGAAATGAAGTTGGAAGCGTCGGCCGGACTGGCCGTGGAAGATATTACCCCGGAACGTCCGGCCTTTCTCGGCGGGTATATCGCAAGGGATACGCCATCAACCGGAATTTCGGACAGATTGTTCATCCGCGCGGGCGTTTTCCGTGACGGCATGGGAAAAACGCTGGCACTGATCGGGGTCGATCTGCTGGAAGTGCCGGAAAGCATTTCGGAAGAATTCTACCGTGAGGCGAATGTCCGTTTCGGACTCCACCGCGAGGAAATTGTCCTGAACGCAATCCATACGCATTGCGCTCCGATTCTCAAAGGACATCACGCCAAGCCCGAATGGAAGGTCGATGAAGAATATGTCTCCCGTTTCAAGGAGAAACTTCTTCGTGCGGTGGAAAATGCGATTTCCGATCTCTCCCCGGCAAAGTTCCGGTTCGGCATGACAAAAATCCAATTCGGGGTCAACCGCAGGTTGAAAACGGATCATGGCGTTGAGATGCGTCCAAATCCGGAAGGATTTGTGATGAACGAAGTGCCGGTGCTTTCGGTCGAACGTTCGGGAAAACCGGACGGCGTTTTCTATTCAATGAGCTGTCATCCGACCTCGCGCGGCGGAACACTTGTCAGTACGGATTTTCCGGGGTTCGTTACCAAATATTTTGGCGACAGCCTCGCCTTCCTCCAAGGCGCAGCGGGAAGCACGAAACCGGGAGTTTTGACGCCCGACGGCAGAGGATTCGTCGCCGCCTCTCCCGAATGGCTGGAGAACGCCGGAAAAACGATTGCGGAACATCTGAAATCGTTTCTTGCCTCGGGCGGAATGCGGGAATTTATCCCTTGCTTCGGGTCGAGTCTCGTGAAAACAAATCTGAAACTCGATGAACAACGCGTTCCCGACGGAGAGTCTTTCGAAAAAACAGCACGGGAAAATCCAACGTTTCCCTGCTACCGGCACGTGGCCGATCATTTCCAAAAAGAACTGCACGAACATTCCTACGCTCTTGAATGTCCTGTTGAGGTCGGGTTTGTCCGTCTCTCGGATCAAATCGGCTTTTTGACGGTTTCCGGAGAAATCACTGCCGAAGCCGCCGAAAACATGATCGAAGCTGTCCGACAACCCGGCGGAACCGTTTTCCTGCTTGGATACTGCGGTTATCTGGCCGCTTACCTGCCCACCGACGCCATGCTCCCGGAAGGCGGATACGAAGCGCTCGATTCTCAATATTACTACGGAATGCTCCTTCCGTTCGCGCCGGGAATTGACCGTGCTCTCGCGGCCGCGGCGCGAAAAGCGCATGAACTGGCTGACGAATCCGGAAAAAAGATTCATCAAGGATATAAGGAACTGTGAAATTTTCTCTGAACAGCAATTCTTTGCGCAAACATCTCACGAATGAAAAAATAGCGGAAATATCGGCCGCCGCCGGATTTCAGGCGATGGAATGGGGACTCCCCTGTTTTGATGAAGCCGCCGGAAGCGCTTCCAAAATGTGCGAAGCAGCACGAAAAAACGGACTGGAAGTTCTTTCGTTCATCAACGCCGGAAGCATTCTGAAGCCGGAAAAGCTGGTGGAATGGGGTAAAATCGCCAGGGACAACGGAGTCGGGATGCTTCGCGTGGCGCATCCGTGGTATGCATGGGATGCG
The DNA here is from genome assembly GCA_964462755.1 of uncultured Victivallales bacterium. Taxonomy (GTDB): domain Bacteria; phylum Verrucomicrobiota; class Lentisphaeria; order Victivallales; family UBA1829; genus SIG94. Next base: position 1,761 of record CAYWZD010000552.1, read on the forward strand.
TCCGAGGCACAGCGACAACCGGATGACTTCGACCATCTTGTAAACATGACGCGTGACGCCCTGTTACGGCTTTGCGAACTGACGTCAGGCACCAGTGTCCGGTATGTTTTCGAAACGCACAGCGGCGCGGTTTTCGCTTCTCCATGGGCGGCCAAGTATCTCTTCGAAGGACTGCCGCCGGAACGTTTCGGGATCATTTACGATCCGGCAAACACATGTCTGGAAGGATTCGTGCGTCCACGCGGAGCTCTCGAACTTCTGGGGGCTTATCTCGCCTATATCCATGCGAAGAACATGGATATCCTCTGGACGAAGGGGCGTCCTGAAGTGAAAAGTGTGTCTCTGGAAAATGGGGCCATCGACTATTCGGAAATCATGTTTGCCCTGAAACTTCATAAGCGTGAAGTCTGGTTTTCCTTCGAAGAAATGTATTCGCCGATGGAAAAGGTGGTTGACGAACTCCGTTCCGGCCGCGAATATCTCGAGAAATTATACGAACAGGTCCCGGAGGACATACAATCTCCGAAACTTGAATTCAACTACCGATAAGTTTTGAGGAAAAACGGGAGACAAGACACTGTCTCAGGCTCTCGCTGTGGAACGGCGGGCCATCAGTTGAAACGGGACGACAACGCCAAGAGGACGGTCCTGCGACTTTCGAATGGCTTCCAGAGTCCGCACGGCTTCTTCCCCGATCCGTTCCGGCTCAATCTCAAGAGAGGTCAGCGGCGGATAGGAAAAATCCACAAAACTGGAATTATTGCAGCCGATCAGGGCAATATCTTCCGGACAGCGTCTCCCGGTTTCATGCAGGTAATGCAGCGCTCCCAGAGCGATCAGGTCGTCCATGCAGACGATTCCGTCCACACCGCTTGAAACCAGTTCGGCGGCCTCGCGGTATCCGGTTTTCGCGCCCGTCCCCCGGAAAACAATCCAGTTGCGGTGCGCGGTCAACCCGGCCTTTGCAAGCGCCTCCTTGTATCCGGAAAGACGGTCCGCGGTCACCGTGAAATTGCGGTCCAGTCCGATGAAGCCGATTTTCCGGCAGTTCCGTTCCAGCAGATGTTCCGTCATGGTGCGGCCGACCGCCACGTTGTCGTTGTCAACCCATGCGACACCGCGCATCGGCGGACGTCCGATCGTGACCAGCGGAAGGTTCAGCTGCCTCAATTCCCGGAGGCGGTGGTCGGAAAGCATCGGATTGGTGATGATGAT
>CAYWZD010000553.1:0-2967 GCA_964462755.1 uncultured Victivallales bacterium
GGAATGCCGTATGGAAAAACCGGTTTGAACTGCCCCGCGGCGCCATGCCGGTCCATGAGGTGATCCGCCATGACCACCATGTCGGGATGTTCCTGCGAATGGACTCCGGCCGTCAGGTCGTTTTCATTGAGCATATAATCGCACCGGACGCGGAACGTTTCCCTGATTCCCGCCACCGGACAGACGGACTTGATCCGGAACGCCCGCAGGTCGGGATATTCCTTCTGAACGTCGTGCCAGAAAATCCGGACACGGCGGACGCATTCCTTGTACGCGGCTTCTTCGCCCAGGGATAAATACTCGATTCCGCGCATCGTCGGGAGCATGTTGCAGCCGAAATCCCCGTTCGGATACTGCGTAGCCACCATGACGCCCCGGAAAGGCAGCCGGGCGTCCGACGGAATTTCAGGCGGCAGAGGTTCGATTCCCGGCTTCTCCGCGGGAGCGACCCGAAAAAGAAGCGTTACTCCGTTCAGCGCCGAACAGTCCGGCATTTCCGGCGCATCCGGCTCATTGAACAGGGTCCGTGACTCCGAACCGAACAGAATTCCGCATCGGGAGGCGCACGCGAGAAATCCGCAGTTGTCGATCCAGATTTCGGCCTCGATGACCGTCCCGTCGTCGAGCGTGACGGAGCGGATGCATTCGCCGTCGCTTTCGAGTGCCACGGCACGGCGTCCGACAATCACCTGACATCCGGCCTCGTCCAGCATTTTCCGGGCGCAAGTGTTCCAGGCTTCCGGCTCAAAAACAACCCCGTTCCACTGCTCCGGCTGCCAGGGAAAACGATGATCGAAATGGAGTTTGAGCGTATCTTCATAGGCAAGTCCCGGATGGATCTTATTTTCGCCGCCGGGAAACCGGTTTCTCTCCTTCTCCGGGAAGCAGAAATGCCGTGAAATGGCATAGATTCCGCAGGCGCCGGGAATGGCATTCATCCGGTCATACAACCGACGGGGAAGCCCGAAAGCCGCGCCCGTCACCGGCTCCCAGCAGTTGACGCCGCAATACGTGGAGGTTCCGCCGAGAATATTTTGCGCTTCGAAAAGAATCGTTTTCGCGCCGAGTTCCGCGGCGCGGCACGCCGCTCCGAACCCGCCCGAACCGCCGCCCGCCACGCAGACTTGTGTTTTGATGACCTTCGTCATGTTTCCTCATTGATTGTTTCCACTCATCATTATACTCCGTCGCTTCTGAAAAACAATTCAGAAAAAGACTGAAAACTATACTGAAATGGTATTTATCTTTACATTTTCAACGGCCCGTCGATTTGCTTTTTCTATCGGATACATTATATTCAAAGGAAATTGGAATTAACATAAAAGGTATGAAAAAAATGTCCGTTATTCCCGAATCGATGAAACATTATACGGGTTCGGTTTTCCTCGGAGGCAAACCGGAGGAAAAACTCTCGGGCGGATTTTACGACCAGAATTATCTCCTGTTGAATACACTCGCGCGGAAGTTCGATGAATACTTCGCCCTCACTTATATTCTGGAAGGCACCGCGGAATACACCGATTATCTGGGACGCCAATTCAAGATGGTCCCCGGGGTCATTCTCATCCGTCACGCGGGGACCGAATACAGCGTGCGGATGAAACCGGACGAAAAGAAACACTGGCTCGAATTCTCCACCGCGCTCCCGAAAAGTTTTTATCTTTCGCTCCGAGCCGTCGGAATCATCCGTCCGGATAAGACGTTCCTGAACCCCGGCGTCTCGGACCATCTGTTGAACCTTGCCGGACAATATGTCAGCAATTTGTATGCCTACGACACGCCCGCGGGACTCGCCTCGGCATACGCGGTGATTCTGGAATTCCTCTCGGCGGCCATGCGGCTTTCGGACGAACGGGAAGGAGCCGCCGGTCCGGTGAATGCCGAAATGCTCAATCGCGCGCGCGGACTTCTGAGCACGCGTCCGGAAAAACCGCTGGACCTCCGTACTGCCGCCCGGAAACTGGGGGTCGGATACGAGAGTTTCCGGAAACTTTTCACCTCCGCCTGCGGCATCTCCCCGCACCGCTACCGGATCCAGAAGAAAATGGACACCGCCGACAGTCTTCTTCTCCATACGAGTCTGTCGGTCAAACAGATTGCCTCGATGCTCGGCTATTCCGCCGCGTCGAGCTTCACGCGACAGTATACGGCACTGCGGAAACGTCCGCCCGGTTCGCTCCGGCGCGATGTTCCCCGATGAAAAAACAAGAAATTTTCAAAGAAGCTCTTGACAAATAAAAAACTCTGGATTATAATTAATTCAGCAAAAGCTAAACGTTTAGCTAAATAAGGAAATTCAAAAATGGCGGTATCGCTGAAGGACATCTCGGAAAAAACGGGCATCAATATCTGTTCCGTGTCGCAGGTGCTGAACGGACACCCGAAAGCGCAGACGCTCCGGCACGAGACCCGGGAACGCATCCGCACCGCCGCCCGCGAACTCGGATACTGCCGCAACGAAATGGCGGCGTCGGTTGTCCGGAAACGCGGCAACGTTCTGGCATTTGTCAGCGGAGAAATGGGCGGCGTCGAATATACCGGCCGGATTCAGAACGGCGTGCTGGACGCGGCCAGCGAGCGCGGCTATACGGTCACCGTCTACCGTCTCGGGACTATGAGCAATGCCGAGATCATCCGCAAACTCATCGGCTGGCGTGTTGCGGGCGTGATCTTCCACGTTTCGCGTCTTGGAATGATTCAGGAGATCACCGAGGTCCTCGATAAGAATTCCATTCCCTGGGGCACCGTAAACTTAAGCAATCCCGGCGGCATCGGCGTCACAACCGACGACGCGGCCGGAATCGAAAGCGCGGTGAAAATGCTTCATGGCCGCGGGCATAAGAACGTGGTATTCTTCGCCAACATGAAACATCCTCTTTACGATCAGACCGAATACCAGTTCCGGCGGGAAACCGGATTCCGGCGCGGAATTGAAAAATATTATCCGGGGCAGACGCCGGTCGTGCA
>CAYWZD010000554.1:0-2962 GCA_964462755.1 uncultured Victivallales bacterium
TTTCGACCTTCCCGGCTTCGGTCTTTCCGACAAGCCCTCCAACTACGACTATACCCTGAACGGCTACATCAACCTCACGGAGAGTTTTCTCGGCGCCCTGAACCTGACGGACATGACGTTTGTGATCCACGGCTGGGGGGGAACGGCCGCCATGGGATATGCGGTCCGGCATCCGAAACATGTCGCCGGACTGGTCATCCTCAACAGCATGGCGTTTTCCGATTACTCGATTCCGTTCCGTCTGCGGTTCTGCCGTATTCCGTGGCTGGGGGCGAAGCTGGTGATAGACTGGCACGTTTTTCTTCTGGGCAATCTCATGAAATATAAGAAGGAAGTGGCCGAGGCATACAAGTATCCGTTTCAGGATTGGAATGCGCGGCTGGCCATTTACCACTTCGTCAAGGACATTCCCATGGTTCCCGAAGCGGATTCCGCTCTGGTCATGCTGGAAATCGAAGCCAGCCTCTGGATGTTCCGGATGAAACCGGTTACTGTGATCTGGGGAATGCGCGACTGGCTTTATACGGAACGCGCCTTCAACGCATGGTGCCGTTATCTGCCGAATGCGGAAGTGAAAACTTTGCCAAAAGCCGGACGTTACCTTCAGGAGGACGCTCCGGACGAACTCATAAAAATCATGCGCGAATTTTTAGAACGCAACAACCTTTGAGAAGCATTCATGAAACAATCCGGAATACAGCTGGAAATGAATTTCGACGGTCCCCGCGGGAACCGTTTCAAGGAGAAACTGGACAACGGCGTTTTTCAACTGCTGGTCGAGATCAATCCTCCGCAGAATAATCTTTCCCTCGATGACGCCGTGGCCCGTTTCGCCGAAATCGAATACGTGGTCTCCGCAAAACAGGACTTCCCCGCCGCGCTGGCCTTTACCGACCGTCTTGCGGCGCCCGACGGAATGGACACCGTCCGTTTCGCTTCCGCCCTTTGCAAGACCGACCGCGACAAGCATCTGCTCTGTGTCAGCGGGCGCGACCGGAATATGGAGGACATCGACAAGATTCTCTCCCACGCCTCCCATGAAGGATTCCGGAACATCCTGGCCGTCTCCGGAGGCAGCCTGCCCGGCGATACGCTCAAAGAGGTGCAGTCCCGTCTCTATACGGAGAGCGTCCACACGATCCGTTCGGTCCATGAAAGATTCAATTCCCTTCTGATGACCGGCTGTGCCGTCAATCCCTACCGCTACACTCCGGGCACGGTGTTTCCACAGTATTTCAAGCTGATGCGGAAGATCGGGGCAGGGGCCTCCTTCATCGTCACGCAGTTCGGCTGGGATATGCTCAAACTTCAGGAACTGCGGTGGTCTCTGGCGAGACGTTCCATGCATCTGCCTTCGATCGCGCGTTTTCTGATGCTGACCCCGGACCGCGCGGAGGAAATCTGTTCCGGAAAAGTGCCGGGCGTCCATATTTCCCCCGATCTTGAGGCCATGCTCCGGCGGGAGATGACCCATTCCCTTGCCCAGTTCGAAGCGGCCCAGTGGCGGCGGATTCAGATTCACGCCGCGGGCGCCCGGTTCCTGGGCTACAGCGGAGTCCAGATCGCCGGAGCGGACCGTGCGGAGCATGTGAACATCCTTCTCAACCGCATTTCCGAAGCGCTCGAGGAGTTCAGTTCCTTCGACGAGTGGCGCAGCGCGTATTCCGATTATTACGCGCGTCTGGACATGGCGCCCTATCCCTACCGCTTCTATGAGTTCGAAGGGCTTTTCTCCTCCGCCCTGCCGTCGGATTCCCCGGTGATGACCCCCGCCGAGATTTTACCCTTCGAGGGACTGGAGTTGTTCAAGCACCGTCTTGCCAAACGCCTTTTCGCCCGTGCCGACACCATGCCCGCCTCCGAAAAGAGGCTCACGAAAAAACTGCTGGTCTCCTGCCGTTCGTGTCCGGCCTGTCGCCTGCCGAAAACCGATTTCGTCTGTCCCGAGACCTGCCCGAAGGGGATGGCGAATGGTCCCTGCGGCTCCGCCCGTGCCGGAGGCGAATGCGAGTTGACTCCCCGGGAGTGCATTTACTCCAAACGGATGCGGATTGCCTCGCACTACAATGACTTCGCTTCTCTGGAAGAGGGCCTTGTCGAGCCGGTTTCCTCGCGGAAATAAGGAGTGTCCGGCATGAGACAGTGGACTCCTCCGGATGTTCCGCCGATGCTGGAACATCCCATGCTGTGGGGCTTTCCCGTGCTGTTTCCCGCCGGAGGAGTCCGGTTTCCGGACGCTGGTTCCCGGCGGAGAATTTTCCCTGACGAACGAACTGGAAGTGTGTTTTCTGTGAAAAAATTCACAATAAGGTGGAAAAACAGGAAATAATTCGACGCCGGGGTTTGACAAACCGCCAATGGAGGTGTATCTTGCATGGTATTTGTGTTTTTCATAAAAGTTTTCCTTAATTTTAATCCATTAACAATAATTTGAAGGAGTCCAACAGATGCCTAAAAAAATTACGGTCGACGGCAATTACGCCGCGGCGCACGTGGCTTACGCCCTCAGCGAAGTAGCCGCCATTTACCCCATCACTCCCTCTTCCACCATGGGCGAATGGGTGGATGAATGGGCCAGCCAGCACAAGAAGAACATCTGGAACAAGGAAGTCTCCGTCGTTGAAATGCAGTCCGAAGCAGGTGCTGCCGGCGCGGTTCACGGTTCTCTTGCCGCCGGCTCCCTGACCAGCACCTATACCGCCTCGCAGGGCCTCCTCCTGATGATTCCGAATATGTATAAGATCGCCGGCGAGCTCCTTCCCACCGTCTTCCACGTGACCGCCCGTTCTCTCGCCTGCCAGTCTCTCGCGATCTTCGGCGACCACTCCGACGTGATGGCCTGCCGCAACACCGGTTTCGCCCTGACCGCCGCCGCTTCCGTTCAGGAAGAAATGGACATGGCGCTCGTGGCTCATCTGGCCACCCTCAAGAGCAAAGTTCCGTTCCTCTCGTTCTTCGACGG
>CAYWZD010000555.1:0-2957 GCA_964462755.1 uncultured Victivallales bacterium
AATTCGGAACCCCGATTTCTCCGAAAGTTGACCGTCCGTTCGAAAAAAGACGCAGCCGCAAAACTTATTCCGGGGTGGGCTTCTTCCCGTTTTTCCGGGAAAACGGCGAATATTTTTTATGGAACTTTTTTTCTCTTTCGCGGTCATTACGGAAAAAGCTTCAGGAGTTTTTGTGCCATGAATCTGGATAGAACGATCAGGAATTCCGTGCTCGTCATTTCCTCTGTTTCCCTGCTGGCGATCGTTTGGATGCTGTCCGCCATATATCATTCCTCCGGCCGCCCGGAGTTTCCGCCTCCGCCACCGCCACCGCCACCCTATGCGCCGCCCCAGGCGGTTTCGTTATCCGTATCGACCCAATCCGCACGCACGCTTCAGGACGACTTTGCCCGGATCGCCGAACAGAGTCTCCCTTCCGTGGTGGTGATCCGGACCGGACGGACCGTGAATGTTCTTCAGAAGGCGGAGGGCGATGACGACGTGCATGAATATTATTACGGGAAACGTCAGAGGGTTCCCACAGGACAGGGCTCCGGATTTTTCATCAACGAAAACGGGTGCATCCTCACCAATCATCATATCATCAAAGGACAGGAATTCTTCCGCGTGGTGCTGCATGATGGCCGTGAATTCGAGGCGAAACTGATCGGAAGCGATCCGTTTTCCGATCTGGCGGTTCTGAAGATCGAGCATCCCGGCAAAACCCCGTATCTGCGGTTTGCGGATTCTGAAAAGGTCAAAGCGGGTCACTGGGCGATTGCGATTGGAGCCCCCTTCAGCCTTTCCCACACGGTCACGGTCGGAGTCGTGAGCTGCAACCATCGGACCGTCGGGCTGAACATGCACGAAAACTTCATCCAGTTCGACGCGTCCATCAATCCCGGGAACAGCGGCGGTCCCCTGCTGAACATCGAAGGCAACGTCATCGGCGTCAACGACTTCATCCTGAGCCCGCAGGGCGGCAACATCGGACTGGGATTCGCCATTGCCGGAAATCTGGCGCACACCATCTGTTCCGATCTGGTCACGAAAGGCCGTACGGAACGCTCCTGGATCGGAATCTACATGAGCGAACTTTCCAGCAAACACAAGGCGGAAAATGGCGTCGACCACGGCGTTCTGATCGCCAGAGTACGTCGGAATTCCCCGGCGCACCGAGGGGGGCTTCTGCCGGGCGACATCATTCTGAAAGTCAATGGGCAGGACGTAAAAGAGGTCGGCGCGACCCGTTTTCAGATCTTCTCCAAAAAACCGGGTGAAACCGTCCGGCTTCAGATCCTGCGCGGCGGCCAGAAGAAGGAAATCGAAGTCACAACCGGCGTCATGCCCGCCGGCTGAGGGACTTGCAACCGGAAGTCCTCTCCCGGAAAGCCTTTTCGGGAAACCCTGTCCCGCTCCGCGGAAGAACGATTGACGCGGCGCGGGCACTTCGGATTTTTGATTTTTTTTGTGTCCCTTCCTTTGATAAAAGGAAAAAGCGTGGTATGTTTCCTCATTCATAATTTCGTAATGAGTTCAACACGCAGGATACATAGAAAATGACGAAGCATATTTTCATTACAGGCGGTGTGGTATCTTCTCTGGGTAAAGGAATAACGGCCGCTTCCGTGGCAATGCTCCTCAAACAACGCGGCTATCGCGTGGCAATGCAGAAACTCGATCCCTACATCAACGTCGATCCCGGAACCATGTCCCCCTATCAGCACGGCGAAGTGTTCGTCACCGACGACGGCGCCGAAACCGATCTGGATCTCGGTCACTATGAACGCTTTTCCGGCATCCGCTGCTCCCAGTCCAGCAACTATACCACCGGCCGAATCTACAGCGCCGTCATTTCCCGCGAACGGCATGGCGGATATCTGGGCGGAACCGTTCAGGTGATCCCGCACATCACCGACGAGATCAAAGCCGCCATCGCCACGCTGGATTCGCCCGATCTGGACATCGCCATCACCGAAATCGGCGGCACCGCGGGCGACATCGAATCCCAGCCGTTCCTCGAGGCGATCCGCCAGTTCTACCACGAGGCGGGCGAAGGAAACGCCCTCTTCCTCCATCTGACTCTGGTTCCCTTCATCCGCGCCGCCGGGGAACTCAAGACGAAACCGTCCCAGCAGTCGGTCGGCATTCTGCGCGGAATCGGTATCATTCCCGATCTTCTGGTCTGCCGCTGTGAAGTTCCCATGGAGGAGGACCACCGGAAGAAACTGGCGCTTTTCTGCAATGTCAAGCCGAGCATGGTCATCGAGGAACTGGATGTGAAGAACTCCATTTATGAAGTTCCCATCGAACTTGCCAAACAGGAACTTGACCTCAAAATTCTCAAGATTCTCGGGCTGCCTCCGCAGGAACTCGATCTTTCCGATTGGAACCGGATGCTGGAAACCGCCATCCGCCCGAAAAAGGGGATTGTGGAAATTGCGGTGGTCGGCAAGTACACCAGTCTCCGCGATGCCTACAAGAGCATTTACGAGGCCCTTTCCCACGGCGGTCTCGCCAATGACGTCAAGGTCAAAATTCGTCCTGTCGAGGCCGAAGAACTGGAACATGGCGATCCCGCGGTGCTTCTGAAGGATTTTCACGGGATTCTGGTGCCCGGCGGTTTCGGCGACCGCGGGGTGGCCGGCAAGATCATGGCTGTCGAATATGCCCGCACGCACAATATTCCGTTCCTGGGAATCTGCCTTGGAATGCAGTGCGCCGTGATTGAATTCGCCCGCAATGTCTGCGGTCTGGCCGGCGCCAACAGCACCGAATTCGCCCCCTCCACTCCGTATCCAGTGATTGCCCTGATGGAGGAACAGAAGAAGATTACGGATCTCGGCGGGACCATGCGGCTCGGCGCGTATCCATGCATCCTCAAGGAAAAGACCCACTCCATTGCCGCCTACGGAGCCGGGAAGATTTCAGAACGCCACCGGCACCGGTATGAGTTCAATTCCGCCTTCCGGAAACAG
>CAYWZD010000556.1:0-2937 GCA_964462755.1 uncultured Victivallales bacterium
TTCTAATTTTTTTCAATCTTTTTTCGAGCACCGCAACCTCGGCTTTCGAGGCGCAAGATCATTATTATACACCTCTTCTCCTTTTTGTCAACCCACTTTCTTGCCTTTTTTCAATCTTTTTTGAACACAACTTCCCTCGCCTTCCACATCCCGTCAGCCTCATTTTACACTCAAAATATACGACAGTCATTTTGCTTGGACATTTTCCCGCCGAGAAAGTTCCATGGAGTTTTCATGTCTCAGTCATTTTTTCTCCGCCTCATTGCATTTTCGTCCGTCAGTGCTATATATAGTCATTAACGAGGCTGTTCTCAGAGAGACTGAAGCGATATTCATCGTCAACAGGCACAAGAGAAGGCAGTATGACACATCGAATCCGTCAAATTCATTTCGAACGCTGTGGGGGGCAGCACTGGCGGCCGTGCAAGACCACTCATCGCCGGGAAATTGTCGCAGGGGCCGTCTTGACTCAAAATTGTGCGTGGCGGGACAATAAACCGCACAACCGCCGAAAAAAAACTGTTGTCGGAGGAGGGTATCGTACCTGAAGAAAGGTTGCGGAGAAGTCTGCAGAATTTCTTTCCGGAAAAAAGAATGAACGTATTATTTTTCCAGAAAAACAGGCTTCCCGTTGCAATCCGTCATCAGGAAGTTATATTGACAAAAGACGAAAACAACCAAGGAGGACATCATGCAGGAACTCAAACAATTCACTCCTGAAATTGTAACGAAGCCGGGATTCAAGGTTCTCGCCGTAACCCAGGAATTCGATATTGAAACCTGCCGCAAGGAAATTCCGGAATTCTGGGGAGCATTTGTCTGCAGTCCCCACCACAAATTCATCTGCGGGCAATTCGGCATCTGCCATTCCCTTTCGGCAAACGGCACCCGTTTCCGGTATTCAATCGCCAACCCGTATACGGAAGGAACGGAGGTTCCCGACGGGCTTGAAGTGCTGACGATCCCGGAAAACACATGGGCGATTTTTCCCTGCGTCGGCGCAATGCCGAATGCAATCCACAAAGGGATCGACTTCATATATCATGAATGGCTGCCAAAGGCCGACTATGAAAAAGCAGGCGACATCGACATTGAGGAATATACTCCCGGGAACCCGCAGGATCTGGAATATAAGAGTTTTGTCTGGATCCCTGTGAAAAAGAAAATAAACGTTCTTGATCCTGAAAAAATATATCCCCGTTCCGGAGACAAAGCGACCGTCTATTTGAAGTCTGTGATAAAGAATCCCAACATCCGTGTTGGAGACTTCACCATGTACAACGATTTCGTCCACAATCCGGCAGACTTCGAAAAGAACAATGTGCTGTATTATTATCCGACACTCAACCATGACCGTCTGACCATCGGAAAATATTGTTCCATCGCCTGCGGCGCCAAGTTCATTTTCAATTCGGCAAACCATACACTGGAATCCCTGTCCACCTACCCATTTCCCATCTTTTTCGAAGAATGGGGGCTGGATGTCAAGGACATCACCCGCGCCTGGCAGAACAAAGGCGATATCGAAGTGGGAAACGATGTCTGGATCGGGTACGAAGCCATTCTTCTTTCCGGGGTGAAAATCGGAGACGGCGCCATCATCGGAACACGGGCGGTCGTCACAGAAAATGTGCCGCCGTATACCATTGTCGGAGGGGTTCCGGCCAAACCGATCCGGAAACGTTTCCCCGATGCCGTCATTGAAAAACTGCTGGAACTGAAATGGTGGAACTGGCCTCCGGAAAAGGTGAAGGAAAAACTCTCCGCCATTCAATCCGGAAACCTGGAAGCATTGCTTTCATGAACCGGATTCCCGTAAAAATCACACCATTACAGGGAAAATCATGACAGAAACACAGATTCGTCTGGAACAGCCGGAAGAATACCGGGCCGCGGAAGAACTGGTAAGAGACGCCTTCTGGGATGTCTACAGGCCGGGATGCGACGAGCATTATCTGGTTCATCTTCTGCGGAAGGACCGCACCTGTCATCAGGAGCTGGGCTTCACCGCCCGGAAAAATGGTCGGCTCGCAGGCTGCATTTATTATTCGGACTCCAAAATCGCGGCACCGGATGGACGGCGCATTTCCGTGCTTACCCTCGGGCCGGTCGCCGTCGCGCCGGACTTTCAGAGACAGGGGGTCGGAAGCGCTCTGATCGAACATACGAAAAAAATGGCGGCAGAAGCGGGACATCGGGCTATCGTCCTCTATGGAAACCCTGCCTATTACAGTCGTTTCGGATTCGAGTCCGGTGAAAAATACGGGTTGTCGGACAATGAAGGCAACTTCAACGACGCCTTGCAGATTCTGGTACTTCCGTCCGGCTCGGCGGAAAACTTTTCCGGGCGGCTGACGGACAATCCGCTGTTCTTCATGAATCCGGCGGAAACCGCCGCGTTCGACGCAACCTTTCCTCCCCGGAAAAAGCACGCTTCCCCGAACCAGATTTTTCTTGGCGGAGGAACCGTTCAGCCGACCAATGAGGAGGATTTCGAAGAGATTTTCGAGATCGTCAACGATGCGGCTTCCGCCTATAAGGGAGTCATTCCCGCGGACCGCTGGAAAGATCCGTACATGCCCCGCGAAGAGTTGCGGGAGCAGATGGAGGACGGCGTCATGTTCTACGGATATTCCGTCAACAACTATCTGCTCGGTGTCATGGGCGTCCAGGACAAAGGCGAAGTGATGCTGATCCGTCACGCCTATGTCCGGACCGTGTGCCGGAATCAGGGAATCGGCGGGAAACTGCTGGAACATCTGCACGCCCTTGCCGGAAAACCCATGCTGATCGGGACCTGGGCGGACGCGTCATGGGCGGTCCGCTTTTACGGGAAGCACGGATTCCGTCTTGTGGAAGACGTGGAACAGAAGAATGCGCTGCTCCGGAAATTCTGGAAAATTCCGGCGCGGCAGGTGGAAACCTCCGTGGTGCTCA
>CAYWZD010000557.1:0-2925 GCA_964462755.1 uncultured Victivallales bacterium
TTCCGGGACCTGACGGAAAAGGCGTCCGGCGTGAAGTTCGGACTGCGCTGCAATCCGGAACACTCCGAAGGCCAGACCGAACTGTATGATCCCTGCGCGCCGAAGTCGCGGCTCGGCATCCGTCACGCCGACTTCGCCGGAGAATCGCTGGAGGGCATCACCGGGCTTCATGTGCACAATCTCTGCGAGCAGAACGCGGACGCCTTCGAGCGCACGCTCGCGGCCTTCGAGAAGAACTTCGCCGACATCATTCCGCAGATGCAATGGATTAACTTCGGCGGGGGACACCACATCACCCGTCCCGACTACGACGTGCCTCTCCTGTGCCGTCTTCTGAACGGTTTCCGGAAACGCTGGAAAACGTTTGAAATCTTCCTCGAACCCGGAGAGGCGATCGCCCTCAACGCGGGGTATCTGGTCGCCACGGTGCTGGACATCGTTCACAATGAGACGGATATCGCGATTCTGGATATCTCCGCGGAAGCGCACATGCCCGACGTGCTGGAAATGCCCTACCGTCCGAATGTGATCGGCGCGGGTCGGCCCTCCGAAAAGAAACATACGTACCGTCTGGCCGGACATTCCTGTCTGGCCGGGGATGTGATCGGGGATTATTCCTTCGATGAAAAACTGGAGCCGGGCCGGAAGCTGGTCTTCCTCGACATGGCCCATTACACCATGGTCAAGACCAATACCTTCAACGGTCTCAAGCTGCCCTCCATCGCCCTGTTCGACTCTCAAACTTATGAATACCAGGTCATCCGCGAATTCGACTATTCCGACTTCAAATCGCGGCTCTCCTGAAAAAAAACGGAAGGAAATTGAAAATGTCCGCCTGTTCCGGAAACTGTTCCGCCTGCAAAGAAAAAGGCTCCTGCTCCGACGAAAACGCAAAGCTGAATTTCGTTCTGGGAAAAATCAAGCACAAAGTAATGGTCCTTTCCGGCAAGGGCGGCGTCGGCAAAAGCTCCGTCGCCGCGTCCGTGGCGCTTCTGCTGGCCAAAGCCGGAAAGTCCGTCGGATTGCTGGATCTGGATTTCCACGGGCCCTCCCAGCCGACCCTGTTCGGCGTCCAGCATCTCCGTCTGGAAGGCGACGAAAACGGACTTCTCCCCATGGACTGCAAAGGGGTCAAACTGGTTTCCATCGGTCTTCTTCTGGACAACTCGGACCAGGCGGTCATCTGGCGCGGACCCGCGAAGATCGGAGTTCTCAAGCAGCTGATCGAAGAAGTGCAGTGGGGCGATCTGGACTATCTGATCCTCGACTTTCCTCCCGGTTCCGGAGACGAAGTGCTCTCCGCGGCCCAGATGATCACCGGGGACCGCTGTGCTCTGATAGTGACGACTCCGCAGGAGCTGTCCATGGCGGACTGCCGCAAGTGCATCGACTTCTGCCGCAAGCTGGAGATTCCTCTGGCGGGCATCGTGGAAAACATGTCCGGATTCACCTGTCCGGACTGTGGACATACCCATCCCCTTTTCTCCAAGGGAGGGGGTGCGCTTCTCGCCAAGGCCAATGGAGTTCCGCTGCTGGCGCAGCTCCCTCTGAATCCCCGTTTCATGGAACGGTGCGACGCCGGAGAAGTGGATTCCGCCCTGAGGGATGCCCCCGATATTTCCAGCGGTCTTGAAATTGTTATATCTACAATTATAAAATAAACTTTTCAGTATTTGACAAAAATTCTTTTTGCTGTATATTATAAGAAAACGGCGGTTGACTAGAGATAACCCTTAACCATCGAGGTGCAGCATGAGGTCGAATACTGAAGTGAATCTTGCAAGACTCGCCAAGACAACACTGTCTACGGATTTTGTGGAGTCCCATTGCGGAGAGTGGAATCACCAGGACTGGCTTCTTTTCTGTGCTTCCCTGGAGGAAAAAGGATACACTCCCATCGATCTGGACCAGGTCGGACTTCTTCTGGAAAAGGCCAAATCCGAGTACTGGGAAAAGCGCAATTGATTCCCGGAACCGCTCCTTCGAATGCTTCCGGAGAACTTTTCCTGATTTCCACTCCAATCGGAAATCTGGACGATATGACCATCCGGGGCATCGATACTTTGAAACAGTGTTCCGTGGTTTTTGCGGAGGATACCCGTCGAACGCTTGTCCTCTTCCGGAAATTCGACATCCACGCGAGACTGGCCTCCTACCATGCTTTCAATGAACACGGCAAAACCAATGAAGTGATTTCCCGCGTACTCGCCGGGGAACGTGTCGGACTGGTCACCGACGCCGGAACCCCCTGCGTCGCCGATCCCGGATTCCTGCTGGTCCGGGAAGCGGTCAAAGCCGGAATCCAGCCACGGGTAATCCCCGGCGTCTCCTCCCTGACTTTCGCCATTGCCGCCTCCGGACTCCCCTCCGAGCGATTTTCCTTTTACGGCTTCCTGCCGGTCAAAAGCGGACGCCGCTCCGCCCGGATCGCGGAAATTGCCGTTGAAAACAAAAGCGTCGTCATTTTCGAATCCCCCTACCGTCTTCAGAAACTCCTTCAGGAACTCTGCGAAGCCCTCGGCGCCGACACCGCCTGCGCGGTCGTCCGCGAAGCCACCAAACTCCATGAGGAAGTCCTCCGCGGTCCCCTCGGCGAACTGGTCGAATCCACGGCCGGACGCGCCTGGAAAGGCGAATGCGTCGTAGTCGTTTCCGCCCGGAACGCGGATTCTTCCGCCGGGCAGGAAAATGAGGCGGACAACCTTCCCTGAACAGGGACTTTTTCCGGTTTTTTCCATTCCGGAGTTTGAAAAGTCCGGATTCCGTGTTATATTTCAATGGCAAATGATAACATGAGCATTTGCCGCGCCAAGCGGCCCACTTTACTTAATTTGGAGAATAGTAATGGGCAATCTTTATCTCGACCGATTTATGGAAAAATTCGAATTCGAAGGGCTCACTTTCGACGACATCTCGATGGTGACG
>CAYWZD010000558.1:0-2898 GCA_964462755.1 uncultured Victivallales bacterium
CTCATGGAAACAGAAACGGATCATTCCAGTTCGAGAACACAGACGTCTCCATATTTCATAGGAACGGAAACCTTGTTCCCCTTTTGAACAAAATTGTGCTTTGTCAGACTTTGCTTCACAGTCATTCCTTCCTTGAGGGAGATTGTTTTTTCTCCGCTCGAGGCGCAAGAGATCAGCAGAAGATTGCCCGCGAGCGCGACCGGATCGTCCGTTTCCAGATAGATGTGCGCTCCGCCCTCTCTTGCGATATTGCGTATGAGTGAGGGCGAAAGGCTCCCGAACTGACCGATAAAGATCTCCGTATGATTGGCATAACGCTTTACCGCAAACGCGGGGATGTTCGTCCCGAGATACGTTCCGAGCACGGTTGCGTCCGGATCATTCACACGCCAGACCGGGGCAAGTTTCCAAGGCTGGAATTCAGGAATCAGAATTCCTTTTACATTTTTGAGGAGCGGATCGTCCGCATTCGTCTTGACAGCAACCCGTCTCCCGTCCGCCTCCGGAGCGGGTGTCAGTTTGAAGTTCGCGATTCTGCTGATGTCGCGAGTCGTTCCGATTCCCGGTGCCCACATCCAGATCAGGACGCGGCCGGAATTGGCAAACTTGTTTCTGATAAGTGCGGCGCTCTCCTCCGTCAGTTCGAAGGCATCCGCGAAACAGAGAATTTGAGGCGCCTGGAATCCGGGATGGAACACGTCGCTCAGGACATACAGATCCGAATCAATTCCGCTTCTTGTGAAGGCCAGACGCGTCAGATTTTTCACAGTATGCGCAAGCGCGCGGTTTGAATTGAGAGCCATATGTTCCCAATAGCGTTCGGAAAAGAAAATTGCGGCCCGGTCACCCGAAAGGGGACGTGCTTCCCTCCGCGAATAGATGCGATTGTTTTCTTTCCATGCGTCGATAATTTCCGGCGCGTCGTACCAGCCTCCGTCCATGTCATAGGCATGGAAGGCTCCTCCGTAAGCGCTTGCCCAGAGCTGTGCGCGCATGGTGCGTTGTGCGAATTCCGTGACCGGATGCGTCTTATACCAGATGGCATCTCCCCATGAACCCCAGTGCTTCACGGTCGGACTGCGGAAATCCAGCTCGGTGATGCCAAGTTTTCCATGGAGGCGCAGCGAACCGTTGGCAAGCGCCGGAGTCACGGGATTTTCCGGGCAACGTCCTCCCGGGCACGATGCGAAGAAATCCACCTCTTTTGCTTCATACATGTAGCGCGAACACTGCTGGACGAGAAAGGGCCACGGGGTGATCGCCCCCTCCGCGCGGTATCCGCCCACGATCAAACGGTTGTTCGTGGCCTGCTTCACGGCGCGGCAGATGGCGATGAACTGTTCGGACATGCCCTTTGCGCGCGACTCGATGAAATCGTTGAGCCTGTCGCGTCCAGTTTTGCGCAGAACCGCGTTCGACTCCCCGAAAAACTCCTTGATGTTAGGAATCGCGACTTTGTCGAAATCGGCGGAGACATCGCCCCACTCGGCACGGAGTTTATTCACGTCTGAATGATATTTTTCACGCAGAAAGTCTTGAAAATATTTGAGTGATGCGGGAGAATAATCCGCCATGGAATGTACGCCGGAGTCGCCTTCCGGAATCAGACAGAACCACTGCCCGTCCGTTCCCCTGTCTAGAAACACTCCGACCAGAGCGTTGGCCTCGGGCGTCTGTTCTAGGGCGCGGAAGATGTCATACACGGCCTTCGAGGCGTCGGCAGTGAATTTCTTCGAATAATAGGAAGGAATCCAGTAAGGCGTCGTCCACGGGGCTTTTTTGTCGGGTTTATAGTTTTCCGGCGGCTTGTTCGAAAGCTCGAAACAGCGGGTTCCGGCAAAGACAAGTTTTCTTCCGTCGGAATAGGCGGCCACTTCGTCCGGATGGTTTTCCCCCCACATAGGCGGGGGCGTGATGTTGAGCTCCAGAAGAATCTTCGCGTCCGGCGCATAGCGGAGAACGCGCCTCATCACCTGCTGAATGACATTGATCTGATAATGGTTTTCCCCAAGCCAGACGCTGTTGGCCGTCCGGAAATGCCCCGGAACCCCCAGGTAAACCGGAACGATGAAGATGTTAAATCCGGCGTTCATCATGGCAGGAATCTTCCGCGAAAAATCACCGATCCCGTTGTTGTAAGTCATGCCCGGGAACTTGAAAATCTTGAGAGGAATGGCTTTGCCATCCAAACGGAACTCCACAAGATCGCCGTTGGTTTTCACCTCGGCGCGCGGAAGAGTTTTCTTCTCAAGGGCGGCGGTCAGTTCCGCATCGGAGAACATCTTGCGAGAGAAATACGCCGGGTGGCTGAAAACCGGAGCCGGATCACGTCTGGGCACCGTTTCGAGCTCCAGCACAGGAAGATGCAACTCGAACGGATTGCCCGCGCATTGGATGATGAAGGAAGCCTCTTTCGCCTCAGGCGGGAGGGAAACGTATTCCTCGCACCATTTCATGTTTTCCGACGCAATCGAAGGAGAGGCGCCGACTCTGTGATTGCCCAGATTCTTTCCCGCAGCGGAAAAAAGAGAGATATAGAATGTCACATATCCGCCGGGTATGCTTTTCTCAAAGAAAAATTTCGTCGTGACCTTTAGAAGTTTGCCTCCTTTGATGGGAACGCGTACTTTGCAATTCAGGTCGTATCCGCTGCCCAGAAGAAGGGACTGACTCACGCGGAGTCCGTCCGCGTCCGAATGGAAAGTAATCCCATTGATGGGCGAATAATTTTTTGCTTCAAGCAACGGGGAAAGGACAAACTTCTCCTCGTCCCCCGGTGTCCCCGGATAATAGTTTTTGTAGTCCAGCGCTGATACGCCTCCGGAAAAGAGGAAAAGGGCGCAAAGAAATGTCAATGCTCTGTAATTCATAAAACGGACTCACTTTCTTTATTTTTTT
>CAYWZD010000559.1:0-2895 GCA_964462755.1 uncultured Victivallales bacterium
CCGAATACATCGGAACCCCCGCCCCGTTTGCGACTTCCAGAGTGAGGGAGGCTCCCGACTGTTTGCCGCTTACAATGAAGTCGCTCTTTCCTCCGGAGACGACCGAGAACCAGCCGCATTTCTGAAGGTCGGACTGGACTTTGGCGGACAGCGCCCGGTCTCCGCTGACTCCTTTGAACAGAAGCGTCGGGTTGCCCAATTTGCCTTCCCCGCGCACGACCACCTGTGCCGTAACGCTGATTGAGGTGAAAAGAAGCAAAAGAAGAAGGGTTGAGATAAGAGAACGCATGAAAAACCTCCGTATTTTTTTTGGTATCCGGTAACGTACCCCGTTTTTTCTCAAGGGCAAGTCAAAAACTCAAAAATAGTTTGTAAAAATACACTTTTGGAGCAATATTAATCCGATTTTCATATGCGATGAGAGAACTGGAGACTAAAATGGCTTTTTTCGAGTGCAAATTTTTTTCGGAATCCCTGGGGATGTGCGTGTCGGTCAATGTGATCCTGCCCCAGCCTACGTTGAACCAGATCGGGCTGAAAGGCGTCGGCCGTTCCGAGGATGCGCCTGTGATGTATCTTCTTCACGGTCTGTCCGATGATGAAACCATCTGGAGCCGACGCACTTCCGTGGAGCGCTATGCCGCTCAATACGGACTGGCAATCATCATGCCCAACGCACAGCGCAGCTATTATACGGACATGGTCTGCGGACAGAAATTCTGGACCTATATCAGCGAGGAACTCCCGCAGGTGATGCAGTCGTTCTTCCGTTTTTCAACCCGGCCGGAAGACACGTATGTGGCCGGTCTTTCCATGGGAGGCTACGGCGCTTTCAAGCTAGCCTTCAACCATCCGGAGCGGTATGCCGCGGCCGCCAGTCTTTCCGGCGCGCTTTCCCCGGAACATCTGGCCTCCTGCATGCCGGACAACGGAGCGGAATTCCGCAATATCTTCGGAGAACTTTCCGGCATCCCGGGTTCGATCAACGACCTGTATGCGCAATCGGCCCGCTGCGTGAAGGAAAAGAAACCCCTTCCGAAACTCTTCCAGACATGCGGGACGGAGGATTTTCTGTATCAGGAAAATCTCCGGTTCAAGGCCCATCTGGAGTCGCTGGGAGTGAACTTCACTTATGACGAGGAGCCGGGCACACATGAATGGGGTTACTGGGACCGGAAGATTCAGCAGGTGATCCGCTGGCTTCCCCGGAGAAAGCGGGACTGAAGAAGTTCCGTGAACTCAGTGGAAAAAGATGTTTTCGCGAAGGTATTCCCTGGTTTCTTTTCCGGAATGCCATGTCCATAATACCGCCAGGATGGCAAAGCCGAGCATCAGCTGGTAAAAATTGGACGTCTGTTTCAATGACCACTCCAGTGTGGAATGTACATAGATGGCCGAGAGCCCCGCGAACAATCCCAGAGGCATGGCAAAGATATTTGAACGAGCGTACAATTCCATCAGACGCAGCGCGAACCACAGATAACAGAAGAACCAGAGGATGAGGGACGCCAGCCCGATCCATCCGCACTCCGCGGCCACGAGCATGTAAATCGTTTCGACGACCCCGTCCTTGAAGTCTTCCGTATAACGTCTTGTGGTGCGGTGTTCGCTGTAGTTGTAGGGGGGATTGATCTTGATGCCCCAGTTGTTGATTCCCACTCCCCAGAATTTGTCGTTGGCCATATTGACGGCGGCAATCGCCAGATTGATGCGGGTGTTTTTGGAGGCCTCTGGCGCCGTTTCAACCCGCATTATGAGGCGGGGAAGAATGAAGAACAGCCCCAGCACTCCCAGCATGGCGAGGGAAGAAAGAATTTTCAGTTTTCTTTCCCATTGTCCATAGCGGAGGGAAATCACCGCGACGATGAAACAGCCGAACGGATAAAACAGCATCGCGCCGCGGGAAAGGGAAAGAACTGCCGAAGAGCTCATGGCAAAAAAGGTGGTGGCGACCATCCAGGTTTTCCAGGTGGACATCCTGATGTTCAGCCAGATGGAAAGGATGATCGGACCGGTCATTTCCATATAGATCACCATGCTGTTCTGATGGGGGAAGGTCCCGCCCGGCTGATATATTTTCAGCAGGTATTTCTGGTAAAGGACAGTGCAGATGGTCATGTAGCCGACTCCAGCGAAACAATAAAGAAGGATGTTGAAATCCTTGCGCCATTCCAGATAATTGTAAATGACGATGAAGTAGATCAGCATCCGGTACATCTTCCAGAGTTCCAGAAAGGAGAAAAGGCCGTTCGCCGCATTGACAACGGAGATGATGCCCAGCACAAAATAGATCAGGTAGAACCAGATTCCCGGAATCCGAAGGTGGAGTTTTCCATTTTTGAGAAAGATGACCGTGGCGAGAATCAATGCAAGGAGATCCACCAGCGTGATTTCCATGCCGCGCACGGAACCGCGGTAAAGCTCGTAGGAAAAGAAGTTGATGGAGAAAATATTCAGAATGACACTCAGTGTGACCATCCCGATGAAACAGCATTTTTCAACCAGGCGGCTGAAGTAGGCAAGAAAGATGCCCGCGGGAACGCCCACAAGGAGGACCGCAAAGAAGATTAGAAACTTCAATTCCATGAATCAGTAACCCAGAAGGAAGCTTCCTGGAGTCAGCAGAAGGTTGATCAACTGCCCGGTCGGGAGGAGCTTGTTGATGAATACGTTGTATTCAGAGAGTCCATCCTTGGGAACGTAGACAATGTCGCCCGGCTTGAGGCCCGGATTGGGTTTCTTCCCGGAAAGAATTCCATCCAGGTCCGCCCGGTAGATCGTTGGATTGCCGATGCCGCCGCGGATGACGATGACATTGGAGGAATGCGTGTCTTTCAGCCCGCGGGCGCTGGTGATGACTTCCAGAATCCCCGTGTTGTCATACCATGTGACATA
>CAYWZD010000560.1:0-2888 GCA_964462755.1 uncultured Victivallales bacterium
CAATCAAAAGGACCGGGCGTTTTCCTGACATGTCAAAATCCTATTGTTTCATTGCCAGAGCCGTCTCTCTCCGCCAGTAAAGCCACAGGCCCAGCAGACAGAGGGGAAGCCCCTTCAGAATAATATTGAAGAACAACAGCCGCATCAGATAGGAAAATTCGATCAGCGTTCCCGTCGAAAGCAGGCCGGACACAAAGAAGTTCTGAACCGGAATCAGAAGCGATATCATCAGCGAAGCCAGCCAGGAACCGACGACGTCCAGAAACGCCATGCTCTCCCCGCTTCCCGCACTCTCGATCGATGTAATCAGATACGAAGAGAAGAGTCCGGTCACCACATAGGACAGGGTGATGAATACAGCGGTCGGCATCGAAAGGAACGCCGCAAAGGAGGACGCGATCAGCCCCAGCGCGAAAATCCCCATGGCCACGGAAAACATCGCCCGGCAATAGTTGTTCAGGAACGATGTCTCCTTCAACAGAAGCCGCGGACTTTCCGTCACCTGGAAATGAAGGCTTTCTCCGCCTTTGCCCTGCGCCAGATTTGCAAAACCGATGGAGGCGGTTCCGTTATAAATCAGAATGTCTCCCGGAATCGGGAATTCCTTGTAGGCACTTGTCAGAATCTGTTCCGGCGGACGCTGAAGGGGAACCTCGCGGACATCCTTGACAACCGGTTTTCCATCCTTCCCTTTCGCGTTTTCATCATAAATTTTCTGATTATACCGGATCGCCCAGAACCCTTCCCCGATCTTCTGGTTCCGGGAACCGAGGTTGCCGGAATAAACGCGGTAACCGATATAAACCGGGCCGGAATATTCCTTGGGAAGTCCGCTGTAGGTCCAGACTTTCATTTCTCCTGGCTTCACTTCGCCCATTCCCGCAAGGATTTCCATATAAATCGTCTGAATGAATTTCCGCCGCGAAGTTCCCGTAAGATCAGGCAGGGCCTCCCCCAGCTTTTTCGCCGTCTCGATCCGGCGGGTAAGCTCCTGATTGACTTTCAGGTTCATATCTCCCAGATCGGGGGTAAAGGCGCGGCGTCCGGCAAAAACCTCGTTCTCCATTTTGATCCTTTCCACCGGCGTGAATTTCTGACGGCTGTACTGCCACATCAGAAATCCGTAGATGAACGCAAAGGCGATCACCAGCAGAACAAGGTGAATCAGAAACACCCCGAAGAATTTTCCGAGCCACACGGTAATCCGCGAAATCGGCTTCACGAAAATCATGTGCAGCTGACCGTTTTCAATGTCCGTGCAGAACTCCGAACACGCCAGCCAGATCACGGATGTGGACAGAATCAGCGCCACAAAAGCGGTGCTGTATTCCAGCATCACCTGAAGGAAGCCCTGCGGCGTCCCGTCTCCCTTGAGCGTGTTCGGTACCAGGATCACGCAGACGATCAGAAGAAACAGCAGAAAACGGAACACATTGGAACGGATGGCCGAACGGCAGGTCAGCTTGACTATGGCAAGAAACGGTGTCATGTTTTCTCCGTTTTACTCTTTTTTGGAGCCGGACAGGATATTTTTCAGCTTTTCATTGGCCTCGGAATAGTCCACCTCGGATTCTTTCGACGCCTGCGGAGGTTCCTCGGTCTTGGCCTTCAGAGTTTCATCGCTGAGAACATCCAGTTTGGAGGTATCGATCGCGGGTGCGGCCTCGACCGCCGCCGGAACCGGTTCTTCCTTCTTCTTCTCCGCGGTTCCGGTCAAGGTCTTCAGAAGCTCCGTCGCCGCGGCTTCCTGATCGTCATGCGAGAGATAGTCGGCAATCTGTCCGCCGGAACGGGCGCCATAGGTCTCGACGCTTTCCGACTGGGCCTTGTTGACGACATCCAGGAAAAACTCTTCCAGGGACATCCGTGGATGATCGATCCGGAACTGGTCTTCCGACAAGCTGGCCCGGAGAATCGACAGAACCTTTTCCATGACTTCCGGCTGAAGCTGCGGAGTGGTGATCCGGTCGGTGCCTTCAATCGTCAGGAGTTCATGAAGCGTTCCCTGCGCGCGGATGCGTCCGCCGTAGAGAATGATGACACGGTCGCAGACGTCCTCAATGTCGCTGAGCAGATGGCTGGTGACGATCACCGTCTTGCCGCGCTTCTTCAGGAGATGGATCAGGTCCTTGACTTCGCGGCAGCCCAGAGGGTCAAGCCCGGAAGTCGGCTCGTCTAGAATCAGCAGGGAGGGGTCGTTGATCATGGCCTGCGCCAAACCGATCCGTCGGCTCATGCCCTTGGAAAATTCGCCGACCGGGCGGTTTTTCGCATGGGAGAGTCCCACCATTTCAAGGAGCTGTTCCGAACGTTTGCGGCGTTCCAGCGCCGAAAGATTGAACAGGGAAGCGAAGAAATCCAGTGTTTCATAAGCGGTCAGATACTTGTAGAGATAGGAATCTTCGGGGAGATAGCCGATCAGACGCTTGGTGTCGACGTCGCGCGGGGACTTTCCGAAAACAGTAAGTCTTCCCGCCGTGGGATAAAGCAGGCCGAGAAGCATTTTCACGGTCGTGGACTTTCCCGAACCGTTCGGGCCGAGCAAACCGAGCACTTCGCCTTCCCGAACCTCGAAATCAAGATCGTTTACGGCCTTCGCCTTCGGCCGGTTCCAGAAATCGCGGAACTCTTTGACCAGTCCCACGGAACTGATAATGACCTCAGGAGCCTTCTTTATCGAATCTGCCATTGCCCATTCTCCCTGATTATGATTTCACGGCTTCCGCCTGGAGGGCGCGTCTCCAGGACATCGCCCCCTGACTGGTCGCCTCTTCCCCTGCCCGCAGCAGACGCGCGCTGTTGAAAATAATGATCAGCGTGCTGAGGGAGTGAAGAATCGCGGCGGCGATGGGTCCCATCCATCCGAAGACGGAAAGGATGATGCCGCA
>CAYWZD010000561.1:0-2883 GCA_964462755.1 uncultured Victivallales bacterium
CAACTTACAGATACAATATGTTTATTATAAGAAATTTATATCTATAAAGAATTAAGTATTATAATTGCAATCATCGCAATTCTCGCAGCAATGCTTCTGCCTGCCTTGAACCATGCACGGGAAAAAGGACGCCGAACCGCCTGTCTAAACACCCAAAGACAGTTATCATTGTGCATGATAATGTATGTCGGCGACAACAAAGAAATGATGCCGATGCAAAAATGGAAAAACGACACAAACGCAGGAGGATCATGGTATACCCAGCTGAAATCTTATATTTCAACTTCCACGAACGACCTGACAATCGGCAAACGCAATTTGAGGTGTCCCAGCAATACAAGGGAACTGAAGCCAACATTCCCATATTTCACTCATTACGGAGTATATGCAAAAATTTTGGACAAAAAATACTCGGGATTCAAAAATTGCTCGCGAACAATGATGACCGGCGACTACGGGACCTGTGCCCCTCCCTCGGTCACCAACAATTGGAGCTGGTATCCGGGCTGGCTGATAATCTGGAGCGGAGGGTTGAGTGACACCACAACCAGCATTGCGCACAATAAACAATATGTTGCAACCATGCTGGATGGAAGCGGAGCAATTATCCCTTACAACAAAGTCGCCTATTACTCGGCCAATAAGAATGAATACCCTCTCGTCGTGTATTATTGAGTCTGTGAGAGAATGAGCTCATACTGAAGAAAAAGAAAGCCCCGTAAAACTTGCGGAGCTTTCTTTTTCATTATTTTAAATGGAATCAGGCTTTTTTCATGGAGACTTCAATGGCGTTGACCACTTTCGCCTTGGCCTGGTCGCGGAACTCTTCCAACGCATCCCGGAAACCGAGAAAAGCGTAATTCACATTCGGTTTCAGAATGAACTCCGGATGCTCCACCATTCCGACGGCATCCGTCACGCCGGAAGGAATGAAGGTGCCTTTGGCCGTCTTCGCGGAAATGTAGGCAATGCCTTCACCGGCAAACCCGGTCGCCTCCACGCGGACGGCTTCCACTTCCATATTTTTCGGCAGGAAGAAGTTGAACTCGAAAAATGTCTCGTCCGCGACTTTGAAGCAGCCTTCCGCAACCTGAATTTCCTTGCCGCCGGCACGGACGGATATCCGCATATTCTCCGCTCCATATCCATCCGGAAGAGCAAAGAGAACGGTCAGGACCCCTTTGGTTTTCAGGGAGGACTTCACTTCAAGGAACGCGTTTTTCCAGTTTTCCAGCATCTTTGCAACCGGCTTCGCATCGATTTTGCGGCGATGTTTTGCGCAGAAGTCCGTATATTTCTTTCCGGCTTCCTCCACTTCCGCAAGAATCGCGTCGGGAGATTCGCCCTGCTGTCCGTGGAACAGCGCCCAGCAGGCGATTCTGGAACGGACTTCCAGAATCTTCAGGACACAGTCTCCGAGGATATCCCCCAGAACGATTTCCGCACGGGTATCCTTCAGCTTGCCGGAATACTGCATGAAAACAGAGGCGATCGTCTGGAGAGCGGGCAGCTGACGGTTGTCAAGTCCGAAGAAAGGGAAACCGGTAAGTGATTTCAGCGAAACAGAGGGCATCCGGTGCGCCATTTCGGCATACAGGGAAACGGCATTCAGGAAAGAATCGTCGTCGATTCCGAACAGCTGTTTCACCCCGAGCGCCATAGCACTGTCGGCATCGTCGGCGGTCCCGCTCCAGAGCTGACCGGCGGCCGCCATGCTCGGGAAGTATTTATACAGAAGCGAAGTGGACTTCTCCCAAGAGGTGAGGAGGCCGCCCATGGGCTTGTAATTGTCGCCGTGCGCGGTGGACGAGGCGATGTTGCTCCAGCAGAAGTCCGCCGGGGCGGTCAAGTAGTCAAAGCCCAGTTTGTCATACTCGGAAAAAATATCGCGGAACACGAGATTGCAGAAATGGCCGAGGTAACCCCGGACGTTTTTCTGATACTGCCAGTTAACCATGACGATGTCGCGGGGCATATCGGGAAGGATATCCGCATAGTATTCAAACATGTCGTCCCAGAGCATCGTCCGCTTTCCGAGCTTCTTCACCACCTTGTGGATGAACTTGAAGTGTTCCAGATAGAGTTTCTGCTCATCGTCATAGTTCCGGATGGAGCCACGGCATTTGGAACAGAGGGCGAAGTCCCATGCCTCGTCCCCGCCGACATGGAGATACGGCGTCTTCGGGAAAATCTTCGCGACTTCGGAAAGGTATGCTTCCAGAAATTTACGGGTTTCCGGAAGGGAGGGACAGAAAACATGGTTCTGCCCGAAACCGAAACGGCCGGGAATTCCTTCGCGGAGCTCGGAGTAGGCAGCAAATTTTTCCTGCCGCAGAATCAGTTCGGCATGCCCGAGCGTGGCCAGCCCGGGAATCACGTCGATGCCGCGGACAGCGGCATATTCCACAATCTCGGCCAACTCTTCGGCGCTGTAGCCCTCACTTTTACCGATGTCGAATGTTTTGGTGCGAACGCGCCATTCCAGATACAGGAACAGCGTGTTATAGTGATTCTCCGCAATAAAGTCGATAAATCCCTTAATAAAGGGAATCGTCTCCATCTGCCGGGCCAGATCCATCTGGACCGCGCGCATCTGATAATCAAGTCTCATGAAATCCCCACTGGTTGCTTTTTGTTGAAGCGGATACAATAATGCAACGGCGCGGATATTCAAGAAATGTTTTATTGTTTTCGTATTTTTTCAGGAAGCCCCTGGACCCGGAGCGGAAGAATCGGAGGAGTCTTCCGACTTGTTTTCATTCATCGCCAGACACAGTACACTTTTGAGTTTTTCGAGTGTCACCGGCTTGAGGAGAACGCCTGAAAAATCTTACTGGGTATGCACTTGACAGAAGTGCATACTATCCCTTGTGGTTCTTGATT
>CAYWZD010000562.1:0-2876 GCA_964462755.1 uncultured Victivallales bacterium
GGATTGAGCAGCGCGGCAAAATCGCGGTTGTCGAAACCGAGCACCGCGACATCCTGTGGCACCTTGATGCCGATGGCCGCGAAACCGGCGAGCAGTCCGGAGGCCATGTAGTCGGAAGTCTGCACCGCGTCCGGAGGAGTCGACATGGTGGCGAAGAGTTTTCCGTTCAGGTATCCGGAGTTGCGGAGAAGCACCGGGTTTTTCAGACTGCCGGGAATGAAGATGCAGGGCAGTCCGAAATCCTGAATGGCCTTGAGATATCCCTTTTTCCGGTTCTCGGACTGAAAGGTTTCGCAGAAGGCGATCCGGCTGCGTCCCTTCTTATACAGATAATGGACTGCGTCATAGGCGCCCTGATAGCGGTCGACATATACGCAGTCGCACCCCGGAACGGAATCGGATGCGACGGTGACGCAGGGGATTTTTTTGCGCAGCTCAAGTCCTTTGCGGAGGACCGTTTCGCTGGAAGTGATGAGGATCAGGCCGGCGGGAGTGCTTTCCAGCACTTCCGGAAGAAGCGTCCGGAAGGCGCTGGATGGATAATCCTCGTTGGTGAAGTGGACCCCAAGACTGAGACCGCGCTGGACGGCGCATTCCTTGATGGCGGCCAGCTTGTCCAGATGCGGCGCGTCATAGGTGTCCAGAATGACGGCGATTTCGGAACTGGTCCGTCGGCGGAGGGTCTGGGCCGCGCGGTTGGGACGGTAGTCCAGACGCCGCGCCGCGTCCCGTACCAGCCGGGCCGTCTTTTCGGAAATGTAACCGCTCCCGCGAAGGGCGCGGCTGACGGTATTCATGGACAGTCCGGTGGTTTCCGACAGTTCCTTGAGGGTTGCCATATTCCGCCTTCATTTAGTATCTCAACGTTAACATATTTTACTCCCCCGAGTCTGTTTTTGCAATTTTTTTGGAAGAGAAAATCGGAAAAAAATCGGAAAATCGGGAAAAAAGTCCGAAAAAACCGAAAAAAATCAAAAAAAAAGGGTGTTTTCGAGCTTGTTTTCTTGTATTCCTCGCGCGGGCGGTATATCGTAGGGGTGCCCGGAGTGTAACTCCATGTTGGGGCGGAGTCTGCTTTGATGACAGGGAATTTTTATAATTTTTTTTGATGTGAAGGAGTCGGCGATGCGAAGTATTTTTTCGATCTTCATGGGACTGATCGGTGTTGTTTTTATTGTTATGACAGGCGGATGCAAATCCGCAAATGACTATACCCAGGACCGGGCCGAGAATGCGGTCAAGCATTTTGAAGCCGCCCGTTTCCGCGAACTTCAGTCCGGCACTCCGCTCAGCCTTTCCTTCTGCATCGGCACCGCCCTGAAGAACAACCTTCAGGTCCGCATCAACGATATGGAGGTTCAGGTCCAGAATGAGTTCAAAACGGCGGAAGCGCTCGGAATGCTTCCCCAGCTGAACATCAACGACAACTTCACAGCCCGGAGCAATTCCCCCGCCGCCAGCAGCGAGAAAATCGCCGCCACCGGTGAAACCTACGGCGCCAGCACCAGCGAAGACAAAGCCATCAACTACCTGAACATCGACCTGATGTTCTCCATGCTGGACTTCGGACTGGCGTTTTTCAACACCCGCCAAAGCGCGGACCGGGTTCTCCTTCACAAACAGCGCGCCGCCCGCGCCGAACAGAACTTGACGTTTGACGTCGTCCGCGCCTACTTCAAGGTCGCCGCGGCCCAGCGCGCCATCAAGATGACCACCTCCCTTCTGGAACAGTGCCGCACCCGTTCCGAACTGATTTATGAACTCAGCAAAGACCGTCAGATCACCCCCATCCGCGCCTTTGACGAGACCCGCCGTTTCATCAACATGGAGAAACGCCTCACCAACTATGTCCGCAGTTATGAAAATGCCTGCGTCGAGCTCCGGACCCTCATGGGCTACTACCCCAATGCCAACATTTTCGTCGACGAAACCGTTCTCGACCGCGTGCCCGAATTCCGTTTCCCCGACATCGGACTCATGGAACAGGTCGCGATTCTCCAGCGTCCCGAGCTGTATGAAACGGATATCCAGAAGCACATCAACATCCTGGAATGCCGCAAGACCATCCTCCTGATGTTCCCCAACGTCAAGATCTACGCCGACTGGTCCAACTCCAGCAACTCCTACCTCTACAACAAGAGCTGGTGGGAACTCGGCGTCCGGGCCGCCTACAACCTCCTCAAGCTGCCCCAGCAGGTGGCCATGTATCGTGCCTATTCCACTCAGGTGGAGACCGAGGAAATGCGCTCCTACGCCCAGGCGGTGGCCGTCATGGCGCAGGTCCGGATCGCCTATGGAAACCTGATCTCCGCCCGGGAGCGGTACGATCTGGACCGCAAGGTCTACACCGCTTATGATGAACACCTTCAGGCCGCCCTCAAGAACCGCGCCATCGGCGGAGCCCTTTCCCAGCTGGAAATCGACCATATCCGCCTTGCCACGACCCAGACCAGCATCGACAGCCTGATTTCCCTCGGCGAATATTATGTGGCTTATTACCGTCTCCTCAATGTGATGGGGCTGCGCAAGATCGACGCCCGTTCCGCGGAAGAACTTGCCGAGGAACTCCAGGACGCCGCGGCGCGTGCCTCCAACTCCATTGCGGATGCCAGAGTTGAATTCAATGAACAGCAGGCGCGCGCCATGACCAGGGCTCTGGCCTACCGTCAGACGCGGCAGCGTGTCGACAACAGTAAACAGCAGGCCGAATTCAAGGCCAAAGTCAATGCGGAAATCGACGCCCGGATCAAAGCTGAATCCGCACCCGTGTCCCCCGCAAAATCCAAGTGAAGACAAGAAGAGAATCCCTATAGAAAGACATCGGAGAAAGTATTATGAAGAAGAGAAAAAAAATCCAGATTTTCAGACTGGAAGAC
>CAYWZD010000563.1:0-2875 GCA_964462755.1 uncultured Victivallales bacterium
GCATGATCAACTCCTTCGGAATCCACTTCGCCGAACTGGAATCCGACGCCTTCGACATGCCTCTCGGCTTCGGCACCGGCGCGGGCGTCATCTTCGGCTCCAGCGGCGGCGTGATGGAAGCGGCCCTGCGCTATGCCGTCGAAAAAATCTCCGGCAAGTCCCTCCATAATCTGGAGTTCAAGGCGGTCCGCGGACAGGAGAAGCTCAAGACCGCCGACCTCAAGGTGGGCGATCTCACGCTGAAAATCGCGGTGGTCAACACGCTGGCGGAGGCGAAACGGATTGCCGAGGAAGCGGCTCAGGGCAAATCGCCCTACCACTTCGTCGAAGTCATGGCCTGCCCCGGCGGATGCATCGCCGGCGGCGGACAGCCCATCCAGCCCAGCTTCAAGAAGAAGGCCAAACGCATGGACGCCCTTTACCAGACGGATAAAAACATGCAGTTCCACAACTCGCAGGACAATCCGATGGTTCAGGAATGCTATGCGAAGTTCCTCGAAGGCGGTCCGGATTCGCATAAGGCGCATCACCTGCTCCATACCGAATATGAGAACCGCAACGGAATGTTCGACGCCCGCTACATGGTGGAAAAAGGCACTGCCGCGAAACGGGTTCCGATCGCGGTCTGCATCACTCCGGCCGGAGACGCCGCCCACAAGGCGGAAAATGTTCTGGCCCAGCTCATGCGGCAGGTCGAGAGCATGGGCGTTGCCGACAAGGTGGACATCGAGGCGGCCTACTGTCCGGCCTCCGTCACCGACCGCAAGGCGGGCGACGTCATCATCGGAGACGTTCATGTGGACGGCGCCGATTCGGCCAAGGTCATGAAGGTTCTCACGGAACAGCTTCAGGAACAGAAGTAAAAACAACTGCCGCCGTCCATGCGATCCCCGTGGACGGCGGCCAAAAAAGAGATTTTGAACTGCGGGGACTCCACGCACGGCTAATCCCCTCGGTCAGTGCACCCCGCAGTTCTTTTTTATGACTGGTATTTTGAACCGCGGGGACTCCACGCACGGCCAATCCCCTCGGCCAGTGCACCCCGCGGTTCTCTTTTTTTCAGGCAAAGGGCGGACTACAGGACAATCCGTTGCCGAACAACGAAAAGCAAAACTTTCAAGACTCTTCCCATACGTATAAGGAAAAGATTGCCGCCATTCCTCCGGACTTCCCGGCGAAACGGCGGCAAAAACAAAAATTGAACTGCGGGGAACCACTCACAACGAATCCCCTCGGCCAGCGCACCCCGCGGTTCTCTTTTTTCTATATCTATAATTAATTGAATCGGAAAAGTGATTTCCGTTCCGTTTTTTACTTCGACTGCGGCGGCTTCAGCATCTTCGTTTCGGGAACCTGCTGGGGAAGCAGCTTTTCCAGCTGTTTGGACTCAAACGGACGCAGTTCTACCGTTGTCTGACGCTGGGCGTTTCTGGAGTTGCGGATGTTGATCGCGACGATGCTGGTGACGGTCAGGGAGATCAACAGCAGTATGATGGCTCCCGCGTAGATGAAGATCATGCGGATCTTCTTGGCTTCGTCCTTGCTGATCTGCACATCTTTTCCGAGATCCTCCAGAAGCTTTTCCGGAACATCCCGGGCCGGTTCGAGCTCCTGCAGATGCTCGTCAATCAGTTCCATCGACCTTGCATCCAGATTATAGAGTTTCACGAGGGAACGCACATACGCCCGGATGTATACCGCCGAAGGCAGACCGGCCGGATTGTCGCTTTCCAGAGCCCCGATGTGGTTGATCCGGATACGGGTGGCTTCCGAAACCTTTTCCACGGAAAGCCCCGCGTTGTTCCGGGCCTCGGTCAAAAGGGCTCCGAGGGTGGCTCCGGCTCCCGCGCGAAGACTTCTCCGTTTCACGGGCGGAGGAGGCGGAGGAGGAGTTGCTTCCGGGGCATTTTCCACACCCGTTTCGGAAACCGCTTTTTCCGGGAATGTCCTGAAAGAGGATTTTTCTTCCACCGGGGCGGCGGGGGCGGAAACTTCCACAGGGGAAACCGTTTCCTGAACCCTTGCGGCGGGGGCGGAAACCGGTGTTTCCGGAACCGCCTCGGGAGCGCTCGCAACGGGGGCGGACTTTTCCGCTTCGGCCCGGGCTTCCGCCTCAAACGTACGGAGGGTGCCGACCGGTTCCGGCGTCTCCGGTTCCGGGCGGGTCTGCGGTCTGATATGCCCCAGGGAAAAGAGATCGTTTTCCACGGGCTCTTTCTCTTCGGAATGATTCTTTTCGATGTCTTGACTCATCATTTGTTTCCGTCCTGTTTTCATCAAATGCAAAAATAACACCGGATGATGAAAAATCAATCATCCGGGCGGTTCAGTTCGTCAAAAACAAGAATATTGCGTTTCTGCCCGCCGGGGAGAGGCGCGGAAACGATCCCGCGCTGTTCCAGCTTGTCGATGATCTCCGCGGCCTTGTTGTAGCCGATGCCCATGCGGCGCTGGAGATAGGAAGTGCTGGCCTTGTTCTCCCGGAGAATGATCTCCAGGGCTTTCCGGGTGTTCTCGTCGTCGCCCGGCTCAAGATATTTGGCAACCGTGGTTTTGATGTAATCGGAAACGCCGTCTCCGTCATCGTCGAAGCTTTCCTCCGGGAAGGAGTTCTGGCCGTCGTCGTCCTCTTCCTCCCCTTCCGGATGTTCGAGAATCACGGTCGTATCGAAGTTCTGTTCGGCCTGATCGGAAACGAAATCGACGACCTTCTGAATCTCCGGATCGGAGACCATCGAGCCCTGAATTCGTTCGGTCTCGCCGCTGGGGCCCTTGAAGAGCATGTCGCCTTTTCCGAGGAGTTTTTCCGCCCCCTGCGCATCGAGGATCACGCGGCTGTCCATGCCGGTCGAGACCTTGAACGCGATCTTGGTGG
>CAYWZD010000564.1:0-2859 GCA_964462755.1 uncultured Victivallales bacterium
TTTCCGGCGGTATGGCTCTGTCCGCAGAAAGCGCAGCGCAGATTGCATCGGAGGGTCAACTGGAAGTGGACAGAATTCAGCATAATTTTCTCTCGTTCTCCCGGAGGAATGCAAGGCTCCGCCGCATTCCGTCCGCAACGTCTTCCACGGGTTCATATTCAATCAGGACCGGCCCCTCGAAAGAACGGGTTGCCTCAAGAAGACGCGGCCAGTCCACCATTCCCTCGCCGCAGGCCGCGGGGCGCACGCCGCCCGGAATTCCGACAAAGTCTTTCCAGTGCATTCCGACGATTTTTTCCCGGAAACAGTGGAAGAAGTCCGCTGGATCGACCGCCCCCGCCGCGCAGAGATTGGCAGGGTCGAAAAGGATCGACACTCCCGTTTCCAGCATCCGTTTCCAGAAATCGGGACGTGTCGCCGCGCTTGCGTAATGACGCACAACCCCTTTCTCGCAAATCACTCCTCCATGCGTTTCCACCGCGAGAGTGATTCCGGTCCCGTCTGCTTTCTCCCGGACAATGCGCAGGGCGGAGAGCATGTTTTCCGTCCGATCCGCATCCATGAGTGAGTCCGAGGCGAACCCGGCAAAAATCCGCAGTTGCCCCACCCCCAGCCGGGAAGCAATTTTGAGAACCCGTTCGACATTCCGAATCTGTTCCTCGACATCTTCTCCGGTGAAATCGTTTCCGGCACAGGCGCAGGAAAGTTGAATTCCATATTCCGCCGCCAGCCGTTTTTCCTCCCGGATTTCCTTTTCCCCGGCGTCGATCTGGAGAAAGTCCTTCGGATATCCGGCGATGGAGATTTCCAGCAACTCCACGCCCAATTCCGCGGCAAGAGCGAATTTCTTTTCCTCGGGGGTGTCGCGCAAGCCCCATGCGGCCAGTCCGAATCTCATTTCATGTCTCTCCAGTCCAGCAGAATTTTGAAAACTTCCGGTCCTTTTCTGTCCAGATATGCGAAAGCTTCCTTTGCCTTGTCCGCAGGCCAGGTTTCCACCGGCAGGGAACTGGTTTTGAAAAGTCCTTTCGACATCCATTCCAGAATCTGTTTTTTCCCCTTCCATTTCAACGCGCAGGACATCGTAATCCGCGGATTTTTCGTGAACCACCGGTGGTAGGCGTCGAAAATCAGGTTTTCCGGGTAATCGCCATTCAGGTGAATGTGGCCTGGTTCATCATCATCGAACCATCCGCCGTCCTTGAGATAGCGGTGAAGTATCCCCGGGATTGCCGGATTGCCGGAACATTCGATGATTTTGTCGGCCAGCTTCCCGCCGGTGATTTCCCGCAGTGTTTTGAAATCGCCTGGCTCCATGACATGGTCGGCGAATTTCGAGGCGATTTCCCGCCGGAACGGATGCGGCTCCGCCGCGATCACGGTAATTCCGGGACATTTGATCTTCAGAATCTGCATGGCGCTGGTTCCCACCATTCCCGCACCGAAGACCAGCACGTGATCGGACGGACGCAGATCGAACTGTTCGACACCTTTGAGCGGAACCGCCGCCAGATAGGCCAGGACCGCGTCGGAATCGGAAACATTGTCCGGCACTTTGCACAGCGGATCGCCGGCTCCGGCCGAATTCGCGGAATCCTTGTGAACAAGCAGCGTGTCTCCGCCCCAGGCCGCACAGCAATCCATATACTTGCGGCATTCGTTGATCATTACGCGGTCGCCCTTGCGGAGTCCGGGTGCATAGCTTCCCTCTTCCAGAATGGTCCCCATATTCTCGTATCCGGGTACCAGCGGATAATAGCACTTTTCCGGATGTTGGAGTCCACGGTATGTTTTCATGTCGGTACCCGCGCTGATGGCGCTCATCCGGGTTTTACAGACCACCGTGTCCTCCCGTTTCGGAGTCAGCGTGACGTTGCGTATGACGACTTCTTCCGGGCGTTCCATGACAATGGACGAGGTTTTGATTTCGGACATTTGCACACTCCTTGTTCCGGAGTTATATTTAGAATGAAAAAGGACGATTTGCAATAGGAATCCGTAAAAATGTCTGAACAAAATATGGTTTTATTTTTACGATTTCTTGGTTAAGATATGGTTTTATTTCCGGAAAGGAATGATGAAAAAGAAACAGGACGGAATTTTCCTCGAACTGAAAAAACGCATTCTCGGGGGAGTCTATACGTGGAAACTGCCGTTGTCCGCCGCTCTTGCGGAGGAATTCGGCGTCAATGTGAAAA
The DNA here is from genome assembly GCA_964462755.1 of uncultured Victivallales bacterium. Classification (GTDB taxonomy): domain Bacteria; phylum Verrucomicrobiota; class Lentisphaeria; order Victivallales; family UBA1829; genus SIG94. The sequence continues at coordinate 2,199 of CAYWZD010000564.1, forward strand.
CCCTCAACAAGGTGATGACCCGTCTTGTCCGGCTTGGATTGCTGGAACGGCGACGGCGTTTCGGCACGGCGGTCCGTCGCGCTTCCGGGTCGGGAATGGATACTCTTATTGAAGTCGTTTATGAAGGGTTCACGGCGGTTTTTTCCCATCCCTACTGGAGCGGATTGTGGAACGGGATGGCCGAAGGACTGCTTTCCAACGGATTCCATCCCGTGCTGACGAGGCTGGAAACGGATCCGAAAGAACACTGCCTTCGGCTGGACAAGTTTCTTCCTCTGCCCGCGGCAGGAAGAATGGTGGTCGGAATCCACGATCCAAGGCTGTTCGACCGTCTGGGCGAGGCGGATGCGCCTTATCTTTCCGTGGGATACCGCATGATGGATTCCGGTGTTCCAAGCCTTTCCTTCGAATGGGAATCGGCTATTGAATCCCTTATCTCTGCTCTCTGGAAGGCAGGATACCGGAGGATCGGTTTCATAGGTCAGATTCAAACTTATTCGGACAGCGGCGAATTGGAACGCTACAATGTCTACCGGAAAGCCCTGCAGAAGTTCACGGAAATCCGTCCGGAATGGATTGAAAATGCCACGCCCCATCCCGGCATGGGCGTTTGTGCCCTGACCCGGATTCTGGAACGTGCGGTTCCAGACGTCCTGATTGT
>CAYWZD010000565.1:0-2859 GCA_964462755.1 uncultured Victivallales bacterium
AACTCCCCGGCAGGTGAGAGTCACCTGCACCCCGGCAAACCCGTTTGCCGTCTTTGAAAATTCCGACTGACATCATATCCGTCGTTCACTTTTCTGAAAGTTCATTCCGCCCCCGGATTGCTTTCCTGCCGGAACGGGTGTATGGTAATGAACTGGATGTCGCATCCCGGGAGGACTCTCCCCCGTGCGGCATGGCAAGAGGGGCAAACGATAAGAATTTCCATGGATCTCCGGAGGTATGAAGAATGTTCGAATACTGGAAACGATTGACTGTCCGGCATGGATTCGCATTGACGCTGGTTTTCGCAGCCGTCATCACCCTGGCGGCATTGAATGTCCGTGAACTTCAAAGCGGGGACGAAACCCGCGTTGCCGGAATCGCGGCCAAAATGTATGTGGGAAAGAACTATCTGATCCCCTATCTGAACCATGAGCCGTTTCTGGAATATCCGCCGCTGTATTACTGGGCGACGGCGGGAGCCTATGCTGTCTTCGGAATCAACGACTTCGCGGCCAAGCTCCCTTCCGCGCTGGCGGCACTGGGGTGCGGACTTCTTTTATTCGCCTTCGCCGGAAAATTGAGGTTCCCGCCGTGGTGCGCCCTGCTTTCAAGCCTTATGCTGATGACCAGCGCGCAATTTTTCGGCAACAGCCGGAAATGCATGGTGGACATGGTCCTGGCATTTTTCATTCTGCTGGCGATATTCAGTTTTTACTCGCTGACCATTTCGGAAAACAGACGCTCGAAACTCGGATATTTCGCGCTGTTTGCCGCGGGGCTCACGGGAGGAATTTACACCAAGGGATTGCTCGGGCTCTTCCTGCCGGGGCTGGTGCTGGGAGTCTGGCTGGTTCTCGGAGATGTGCTTGAACGGAAAATTTCCTGGTCCCGCTATCTGCTTCTCGCCGCGGGCGGTCTGCTGACCGTCTTCTTTGCAAGTATCTGGTATTACCTGATTTTCAGGACCGGGGACAAAAAAATGCTTGAGACAGCATTGTTCGTCAACAACTTCGGGCGTTTTTCCGGGAGTCAGGGGGATCATCTGGAACCCTTTTATTATTATTTCACCAAATTGCCCACCCTGTTCCTGCCCTGGCTTCCGATCCTGCCGTTCGCCCTCTGGCAGAGCGGGAAAGATCTCCGGAAAACACCGGACCGGGGAACGCTTCTCCTGATCGTTTTTCTGGCGGCTCCATTCACGGCGTTATGCATCTCCTCGAGCAAGCGTATCGTGTATCTTCTGCCGCTGTATGCGCCCTGCGCGCTGCTGTGCGGATATTATCTGCTGCATCTGCCTCCGAAGGTGAAGGAAATTCTGGAAAAAGGACTCCGGAAAGTTCCGCGCATTCTTTGTCCCGACACCTCAGTAAAAGCATGGTTATTCTGTCTGATTATCGCTTTTTTCTTCGTTCTGTTCGATGTGGTGTATGCCGTATTCACCAACCCGAAAGAGTCTCTGCGTCCGCTGTTTGAAAAGTGCGCCGCGCTGGAAAAGAAAGGAAAAAAGGTTTTCCTGATGAATGTTCCGGAAAGGACCAGCGGGGCGGCCTATTTCTACCTTCATAAAGAGATAGAGGAAATCCCCGCGAAACCAGGCGCTCCGCCCGCGGGCGAGTATTGGATTCTTCGCGACAAACGCGGAGAAACAACAGGACAACCGTTCGCCGATCATCACAAACTGATCGGGAAGGAATAAACCGGGAATTCCGCTTTCCCGGTTTTCGTCCAATCCCCGGAAACTTTTTTCATAAAAAATTGTCCAAAGAAAAAGAGGCCACAATAATTTGCTGGCTGAAACGTTTTTTTGGGGGTAAAAAAAACGGGTCTCCAATGACAGAGGGACCGGGATATGAGTCCCGATCCCGCTGTCGCATCCGGGAAAAACACAGTGCCGCAGACCGAAAAGGTTCCGGGCGGACGGGTTGCGGTGAAAATGATAAAAAAATAATGTGTTTCCGGTGAAGTTGACGCAAGTGGCTTATTCGGAAAGAAGAGTGCCGGAAACAGGAGATTGCGGAAAAAGTCGGAATGGCCGTCCGCCCGGATTTATGAAGCCTCGGAATTTGATTTCCCCTGGTTCGGATGTATAGTAAATGAGCATCGATGTAACAGCAAAGACGACGTTGAAAGATCAGACAGCTTTCATGAGAGTGTCAGGAAATATTCTCTCCCGCACGGGTTGCCTGCGGAATGAATCCGACCGGAAAGGGGCCGAAGTATTCCCTTCCCCCGCAAAATACCGGAAATTCACAGTCCGACTCCGGAAATGTCATTTGCCCGGATAAGCGGAATGACCGGAATATCCACCCAAAGCACACGAGATTATTCTACTGAATCGGCATATAAAAAATCACACGGCACATCAATAAAAAATTGGAACTTTCAAGGAGGTTTATCATGAAAAAAATTGTCATGGCAGCGCTGGCCGGAATGACGCTGCTTCCCGTTATGGAGGTTATGGCGCAAGGCTGTCCGCCTCCATGTGATCCCTATAAAGGAACCGCCGGGGGGGTCCGTCTAGCGGCGGATATCGTCGATCTGGTGGGATCTTTATTCGCACCGAGAACCGTTGTCGTTGCGCCCGCCCCGCAGCCGGTCGTTGTTCAGCAGCCGGTCGTAGTCCAGCAGCCGGTCGTTGTTCAGCAGCCGGTCGTAGTTCAGCAGCCGGTGGTAGTCCAGCAGCCCGTTGTGACGACCACTGTCATTCAGCAGCCGGTGGCGACCACGACTACGACGGTCATCCAGCAGCCCGCCACAGCCGTAGTGGTTCAACAGCCCGCCACAGTAGTGGTCCCCACATACACTTACGCCTATTATAACAATGTCTATGTGCCCTATTACTCCGGGTGGTATTTCTA
>CAYWZD010000566.1:0-2855 GCA_964462755.1 uncultured Victivallales bacterium
ATTCGCTGATGACGCTCAAGGAATACCTGGAGGACTACGCCTCGCCCGACACCCGTGAAAAGGGCGAAAAGGTGATTGAAGAAGAACTCAAGCGCATTCCGAGCGACAAAGTCCGTTCGATCGCTGAAAAGCATCTCTCCGAAATCCACAACGGCGACCGCGATTTCCGCTTCTGAAAGGAGCCGGATCTGGTACGGGAGGGTTACAGTTCAAGTTCTTCGAGTTTTTCGAAGAGACGGGCGGCGAGAGGAGCGGAGGTGCCGCCGCCGGAATCGCCGTGCAGAACCAGAACAGCGATCGCATAGGTGTGTCCGCTGGAGGTCTTGGTAAAACCGATGAACCATGTGTTCTTATGACGGTTGGCGCCGGACCCCACTTCCGCCGTGCCGGTCTTTCCGCAGATTTCCAGTCCCTCCACACGGGCCCGTTTCGCGCTGCCCTCGTATTCGCTGACCGCCCGGGACATGCCTTCCCGAACCAGCGAAAGCGTCTGGGGAGACGCCGCCAGCTTCCCCCGGAGTTCCGTCGGGAAAACCTTTTTTTCGCCGGTGGAGGGATTCCGGACTTCCCGCACAAGACGGGGTTTCCAGAGGAGTCCGCCGTTGGCAATCGCCGCCGTGTAGGAAGCCGCCTGGAGGGGTGAAACCAGTATTTTGCCCTGTCCGATGGAAATCAGCGCGGTGTCGTAGGCGGTCCAGTTCTTCCATTTGTCGCGGGAAGGAAGGATACCGTCGTTTTCGGGCAGAATGAAGCCCGTTTTGGAGCCGATTCCGGCCGTGGCCAGCGTGGCGGAAATGCGGTCGATTCCAAGCTTCATCCCGCTCTCGATGAAGAAATCGTTGCAGGAGACCTCGATGGCCTTGACGAGGGAAACGGGACCATGTCCGCCGGACCGCCACGACCAGCATTTGATGCGGGAAGTGGCGCCGAAGGGAGTGGCGCCGTCGCAATTCACGGTATCGTCGGGGGAAAAACCGTTTTCAAGGTAGGAAATGGCGATCAGCGGCTTGATGACGGAACCGGGCATGTAAACGCCCTGCGCGGCCTTGTTGATGAAGGGGTGTCCGGTCTGGTTCAGCAGATAATTGTAACGGCGCGAAGAGATGCGGGGAACGAAGTTGTTCAGGTCGTATCCGGGCGAGGATGCCATTGCAAGGACGGAACCGTCGCCCGCATCGAGAAGGACAATCGCGCCGTTGACGTTCGTGATGAGCTTTTCGGCAAGCGACTGGAGGCGGGTGTCGAGGGTCAATTCGATGTCGGAAGCGGGTTCAGCCGGAGTGGGCTCTCCCACCACCTCGTGAACAAACCCCCGGTGGTTGACAATCACCAGTTTTTTCCCGGGTTTTCCCCGAAGGTCTTCATCCAGAGCTTTTTCCACGCCGGTGCGTCCGGCGGAATCCGGCAGGTAATAGAAATAGTCGCTGCGGTTTTCATCGGTGGAGGGATCGCGCGGGCCGATGTATCCGATCAGATGCGCGGCAAGGGAGCCGAAAGGATAATAGCGGGTCGCCTCGGCGGAAAGTTCAAGACCGGGGATGGCGGGAGAAAGTTCGGCGATCCGGGCAAGCTCGGCCTGATTGAGGTCCTTGAAGACGGCCATGGGGATGCCGGGGAAGTATTTCATGTGGTAGAGGACAGCGTCTTCCGTGACGCCGCTGGAACGTCCAATGGCCCGTTCGGCGCGCCTGATTTCCTCGAGGATGTGCTCGACCGACTTCTTGCGGGTCCCGGAAAGATTCATTTCCGAAAGATGCAGGAGGACCTCGAAGCAGGGGCGGTTTCCGGCAAGGAGCTGACCGTCGGAGGAATAGATGGAGCCGCGGACGGGAGGAATGCGGATGTTCCGGGCGTACTGGCGGGAGGCCTTTTCGTTGTATTCGCGGCCGGAAATCACCTGAACGTTCCAGAGCCGGATCAGGACAATGGCGAGCAAAAGCATGATGACAAACGCAATCATCATGATCCGGAGAAGGACCTGAAGGTCTTTGGATTCCACTTCACTGTTCATTGAATTTTCAGCTTGATTTTAGCGTCCGTGTATAGATCGAGACCGAGCTTTTCGTTCAGGGTGTCCAGCGCGTAAATCATGACGGGAAGCAGAATCGAGGCCAGGAAGGAGGCCAGGACCACCCCCGGAAACTGTTCGGCGAAAGCGGAGAAACGGTGTTCCGCCAGAAAGACCAGGGAAAACAGCCAGACAATGAAAGGAATGGCCGCACCCGGAACGGAATGCAGAAGGATGGACTCGGATTCGACCTGATGCAGCCAGAAGAAGGAAAGTCCGATCACGGCCGAGAGGGCGAGAAACGACCAAGGATGCGCGGCGCCGCAGCCGCCCGCGAAATCGAGGCCGCACGCCGCAAGGAAAGCCGCCGCGAACGCCGGACGGGGACCGAAAGCCGTTGCGACATAAAAGACGAAGAAGGCGGCAAAGGGGAAAAGGAGTCCGAACCCGCGCAAAGTCAGTTCCGCAAAAACGCAGAGGGTGGTCAGGAACACGATGTAGGTCAGACGGATCATTTCTTTTCCTTCACGTAGACCGCCACAAACCGCACCTCGGCGGGAGATTCGAAGGGGCGGACATCCGTCTCGAAATAGACCTGATTCCGGCTTGACGAGGGAGCAATGCCCGTATGCGCAACAACCACTCCGACGGGAAGCCCCGGGGGGCTGTTGCCGGAAAACGCGTTCGTATAGACCAGCTGTCCCTCGGAGGGCCCGGCGTTGAGGGGGAGGAATTTCAGGGAAGAATACATGTCCGAGGCGTTTCTGGCGCCTTCCAGAATTCCGGAGGATTTGGATTCCGGAAGAGACACGCTCATTTTGAAATCCTGGCTGAGGATGGTGCATAC
>CAYWZD010000567.1:0-2855 GCA_964462755.1 uncultured Victivallales bacterium
CTTGCCGACTCCCGGAGGTCCGACGAAGCAGATGATCGGGGACTTGCGGTCGTTTTTGAGCTGGAGGACTGCAAGGAATTCCAGAATGCGCTCCTTGATGTCCTTGAGCCCGTAGTGGTCGCGGTCGAGAAGCCGGGCGGCTTCGCGGACGTCGAGGCGGTCCTCGGTGAAGTTGTTCCACGGGACGGAAAGGAGCCAGTCGATGTAGGTGTACGCGATGTTGTATTCGGCGGCGGCCTGCGGAATCATGTCGAGACGTTCAAGTTCCTTTTTGAGGATTTCGGAGACTTTCTCGGGCAGATCGAGCTTGCTCATGCGCTCCTGAATGTTCTGGATGTCGGGATTGCGGTTGCCCTCGCCGAGCTCCTCCTTGATGGTGCGGAGCTGTTCGCGGAGGAAGAACTCGCGCTGGGACTTGCTCATGGCGTTGTGAACCTGCGACTGGATTTCGGAACCGAGCCGGAGGACTTCCACCTCGCGGTTGAGGAGGATAGTCAGCAGATGGAGCCGTTCCTGAAGCTCGGGAAGGGTCAGGATGGCAAGTTTCTCAAGGTAGCTGATGTTGATCGTATCGGCGATCAGATCCACGATGCGGGTGTTGTCCGTGAGGTTCAGGATGGCGATTTTGAGCTCCTCGGGGAAGTTCGGGGAGAAGGAAATGATTTCCTGGAACTGCTTCACGGCGTTGCGGACCATGGCGACCGTTTCGATACTGTTGTCCGGGGGCTGGGAGAGGCGCTCCACGCGCACTTTAGTTCCTTCGTCCTCCAGCGCCTCGACGAAGCGGACGCGGGACAGGCCGCGCATCAGGACGCGCACGGTGCCGTCAGGGAAACGCAGGGATTTGACAAGACGGCAGAGCACGCCGGTGGCGGAAACTTTCTTTTCGCTGAGGTCGAATTCGGCGACATTGAGTTCGATTCCCTGAACGTCGGACATGGGAGAATCCTTGTCGGGCATTTCAGGAAAAACAGTGATGAGGCGGTCGCCGGCGGCGGCCTTCTCGATGAGTGCGATCACTTTGGGGTTGTCCAGCACCAGCGGGGTCAGCGCGAACGGGAACAGGATGACTCCGGGCTGCGATATGGCCGGGGCAACGGTGCTTTCCACAAGTTCGCCGGGATCGCCTGCGGTTTCATCGTCCGCGGAGGAACCCTCCGCCGTAATGGTGATATTATCATTCGGGTGCTTTTTTTCTTCTTCGCTCATGGTCCGACCCTCCCTCTTGTAGTTCGTTCGGTGAAGACACAGGACTGTAATGCCATTTTGCGTTTTTCGCAAATGACGTGACACAGATTTTTACAATTTTCTTCCTCCGGAAAAACAGGTGCGCCTTCCCGGAAAAAAAGACAATTTATGCTTCGGCGCCCTTTACAAATGCATCCGAAGGTGTATTTTACTTTTCAAAATACAGTCAAAACAGGACCAGAGACATTCCGGAGAGAGGATTGTTCCCTGGCTTACCAAAAAACAGGTGAAATGTCTATGAAAAAACTTCGGATTTCCGTTACAGGCTGCTCTCTTGCCGACTTTCTGTATGCCAATGTCGATTTCTCCTCCCCCGCGTTCCGCTCCTGCGCCTCGGTCAAGGACGGCGACGGCGGTCTCCAGCCCGGAAAACTGGTCTTTGCCGACGCCCTCGAAAAGTTCGTCGGAAAGCCCTATGCGGAAATCCGGAAAGGACTGACCGGCGGGCGCAAACCCACCGGTAAAAACCTCGGCGGCCCGGCCATCGTCGGCGCCATCAACGCGGCCCAGATCCTTTCCGATCTCCCGGTCGAGTTCGATTTCTACGGGGCCACGGGCAACGATTCCAGCGCGGAATTCATCCGGTCCGTCATTGCGAAAACCCCGGTCAACACGGATCATTACATCACGATGGACGGGCCGTCTCCCTGCACCGACGTCCTTTCCGATCCGCGCGCCCACAACGGCAAAGGCGAACGGACGTTCGTCAACACGATCGGCTCGGTTTATTCCTACACCCCGAAGGCCCTGCCGAAACGCTTTTTCAGCGCGGATGTGGTCTGGTTCGGGGCTACCGCCCTCACTCCCGCCATTCATGAAAAGCTTTCCGTGCTCCTCAAAAAGGCCAAGGACGCGGGCGCACTGACCGCGGTCACCACCGTCTTCGACTTCATCAACGAAAAACGGAATCCCGGAAAGCAGTGGCCGATGGGCGACAGCGCGGCATCCTATCCCCTGATCGATCTTCTGGTGCTGGACTGGGACGAGGCGGTCCGCCTTTCCGGGAAGAAAACACTGGAAACCATCGCCGGATTCTTCCGGAAATCCGGGGTCTCCGCCTTCGCCATCACCCACGGCGCCAAGGACTTCTATGCATGGTCCGACGGCCGCGTCTTCCGGAAAATGAAGCTGACCGTGCTTCCTGTCTCGGCTCTGGTGGACGCCGATCTGGCCGCCCATCCCGAACAGCGCGGCGACACCACCGGATGCGGCGACAACTTTGCGGGAGGGTTCATCTCCTCCCTCATCCGCCAGCTTGCGGAAGAGAAGGAACCGGGCAAGTTCGATCTCATCGACGCCGCAGCGTGGGCCGCCGCTTCCGGCGGATTCGCCTGCTTCTGCCTCGGCGGAACCTATCTGGAAAAGAAATCCGGAGAAAAGCGCGCGAAGCTCCAGCGTTATCACGACGCCTATTTCAAGCAGGTCGGGAAATAACGCGGACGCCGGGAAAAGAACCCGGAAGGAAGAAAAACCTTTTTGAAAAAAGCTTTTTTTCTTCCTCCCGGACACTCCATCTTTTTACAAAAACTTCTAAGTTATCATTGATTGCGATGCAATCAATGATGAGTTAAAAATCTTTGGAAGAGATTGGGGTGCGGGGAAAGGGA
>CAYWZD010000568.1:0-2834 GCA_964462755.1 uncultured Victivallales bacterium
GATGGGCCAACCCCTCCTTCATGCTGCTGATGCTGTTCAACACGACCGTGGACTATACCAACGGCCGGATCATGGGGCGTTCGGACAACCCGAAAGTGCGCAGGGCAGCCCTCTGCTGTTCGGTTGTGATCGACCTTTCCGTGCTGGCGTTCTTCAAGTATTTCAACTTCGGGATCGAAAACTACAACGCCCTGATGGGGTCGATGGGGATCGATTCCTGGCAGTTTGAAGGGTTCTTCCGGATCATTCTGCCGCTGGGAATCAGCTTCTACACTTTCCAGAGCATGAGTTACGTCATCGATGTTTACCGGAAAGATGCCGAAGTGGTCACGAACTACATCGACTATGCCTGCTATGTTTCGATGTTTCCGCAGCTGGTTGCCGGACCGATCATCCGCTTTCAGGATGTCGCGGACCAGCTTAAGTTCCGGACGCATACCTGGGAAAAGTTCGCGCGCGGCATCGCGTTTTTCATGCTGGGCATGGGCAAAAAAGTCCTGCTGGCCAATCCCTGCGGGAAAATCGCCGATGTGACTTTTTCCACCGTCGATCTCTCCTGTTTCGACGCCTGGTATGGCATCGTTGCCTATGCCTTCCAGATCTATTTCGATTTCTCCGGCTACAGCGACATGGCCATTGGACTGGGACTGATGCTCGGTTTCGTCTTTGCGAAAAACTTCGACTCTCCCTACAAATCCAAATCCATTACCGAATTCTGGCAGCGCTGGCACCTTTCTCTTTCAACATGGCTTCGCGACTATCTTTACATTCCGCTGGGCGGCAACCGCAAGGGCTCCGTCCGGACCTACATCAATCTTGCGCTGGTCATGCTGCTGGGCGGACTCTGGCACGGCGCCAGCTGGAACTTCCTGATCTGGGGCGGCATTCACGGCGGGTATCTTGCCTTCGAACGGGCGCAGGGCAAGGAAAGCATTTACCGCAGACTGCCCGGCGTCCTTCAGGTCGTCGTCACCTTCTTCATCGTTCTGCTCGCATGGGTGTTCTTCCGTGCGGATACGCTTCCGGACGCATGGCGCTATCTGAAGAGCATGTTCGGAATGACCGCCTCCGCGGATTCCGGTTCAGTCATCCGCGGCCTCATCTATAATCCATATTATATATTCAACTTTTTCCTGGCGGGTGTGGTCATCTGGGCCTTGCCGCAGACATGGGACTTCACGCGCAAGCTCACTCTGCCGAGAATCCTCTGGTGCGTCGCGGTCTTCATCATCGCATTGGCGGCGCTGACGACACAGAGCTACAACCCGTTCATCTACTTCATATTCTGAGAGGGCGAGCATCATGAGCAAAGAAAAATTATCCCGCGAGGAAATCGCCAAACAGGAGATCGGACATACCTCCATCAAGCATTCCTACGCGGTTGCTTTGTGCGCCATGTTCCTTGTGTTGATTTTCATGTATCCGCTGATCCAGTTCGTATATGAGTTCAAAACACGCAATATTCACTCCGTTTCAGAACTCCAGCCGCTGACGATTTTTCCACGTCTGGGCAACGCCTCGACGAAGGGCGGCCTTTTGAAGTTCAACCATGAGCTGTGCGACGCCATCAAAAGTTATGAGAATACGCTCGAGGATACCTCGGCGCTGCGGGCTCTTCTTCTTCCGCCCGCGCAGAAACTTCTGCTTCAGTCCTTCCATACCGGCAACGAAAAAGTGATCGTCGGACAGGATGGCTGGCTCTTCTATATGTCCGACTTCAACTATCTGGCCAATCCCGGTTTCCTGCGTCCGGAACGCCTGAAAAAACGGGAGCTTTCCGGGGTTCAGCCCGATCCTGTCAAGGCGGTTCTCCAGTTTGCCGGACAGCTGAAAGAGCGGGGAATCCGCCTTATCCTCCTGCCCGTTCCCGTGAAGCCGATGCTCTATGGGGAGAAGCTGAGCGGAGTTTCCGGAATCCTCCAGAACTCCAGCTTCAGGGAATTCAAGGAACGTCTGGAAAAAGAGGGCGTCGAGGTGGTCGATCTTGCCCCGGAATTTGCCGCGGTTCGCAAGAAAAGCGGAGAGCCGTATCTCCGGACGGATACCCATTGGACCCCGGACGGCATGGAGCTCGCGGCACATCTGGTCGCGGCGAAAATCGTCCGGCCCGGGACCGGAAAAAACGCAGGTGTCAAACCGGTCACACAGCAGATCACGGCGCTGGGAGATATTGCCGCCATGCTCAAACTCGAGAATCCGGAACGTTTCTTCAAACCGGAGACCGTGACCGCGGTCGATTCTGGATTCCGTCCCGATAAGAACGCTTCCATCCTTCTTCTGGGCGACAGTTTTACCAATATTTATGATGTTCCGGCCATGAACTGGGGGGCGAATTCCGGTTTTGCCAATCATCTTGCCTGCCGCGCGGGACAGCCCGTCGATGTCATTGCACGCAACGACGCGGGCGCGTTCGCCACGCGGGAACTGCTCGCCGGTGAGCTCAAACGCGGACGCGACCGTCTGAAGGGAAAGAAGGTCGTCGTGTGGGAATTCGCCATCCGCGAACTGGCGGACGGCAACTGGAAACTGCTGGATATGACGCTCGGAAAAGCGCCAGAAGCGAAGTTCCTCTCTGTGGAGAAGCCGAGAAGCGTTACCGCAACCGTATTGGCGCTTTCGACTGTCCCGCGGCCGCACGCCGCCCCCTACAAGGACCATGTCATGACGCTTCATCTGGGGGATATCGATTCCGGGCACGATCAGGCGATTGTGTATGTGGAAAGCATGAGGGACAATGTCCTTCAACCGGCCGCCTCCCTGCGGACGGGCGACACCGTTCAGGTCGAATTGTCCCCCTGGAGTTCCGCCGAATCGCAATACGGCAGCTGGAACCG
>CAYWZD010000569.1:0-2826 GCA_964462755.1 uncultured Victivallales bacterium
GTCTCCTGATCGTAGGTTTCCTGATACAGCGTCATGCCGTGCACTCCGGCCGCGATCAGCGCCTTGTAGAAATCCACGGTCTGCGGGTGGAGCTCGATCGAAATGTAGGCAAACATGGTCCGCAATTTCTTCACGATTGGAAGCATGTAGTCCAGATTGACTGTCCTCGGGTCGGACCCGGCAATCAGCAGGACGGAATCCATCCCCCATTTCTGAAGGACTTCCGCCTCGGCGATGGTCTCGTCGATGGAGAGTCGGCGGCGCTTGAAGTGATTGGTCGTGCGGAACCCGCAGTAAACGCAGCCGTTGACGCAGAAGTTGGAAAAATAGATGGGGGCGTACAGACGGGCGACGCTTCCGAAACGCATTTTCCGGATACGCTCCGCGACCACGCGCATGTCGTCCATGTATTTCTCGGCGGCGAGCGGGGAAAGGAAACTGAGAAAATCGTTGAAGGAAGCTTCACGGGCGGAAAGAGCCCGCGCCATGTCGGCGTCGGTCGTCGAGTGGATGCGCGTGAGCAGTTCCTTTTCAGAATACTTGATTGCGGGAAACACTTTATCTTACCTCCGGATGAAAAAACTACTTACTATAGCATAGATTTCCCGAAAAACCAGCGAAAAGGCATGATCCGCCTCAAATAATCCGGAAACAGGCATATTCATGACATGGTGCGGATATGACTGCCCGCCATGCGGAGCCGGTAACGGTACGGCGTCATCCCGCGGTGCTTCCGGAAAAGACGGATAAAGTAGGAAGAGTCTTCAAACCCGACCTGTTCCGCAATGATCTCCACCGGCATGTCGGAGTCGCATAGAAGGCGTTCCGCCTCGGTCAGCCGGAGCGATTGCACATGACGGAAGGGAGATTCTCGATAAACCGCGTTCCAGTGGCGGAAAAAGGAACGTTTGGAAAAACCGTTTTCGGCGGCCAGGTCTCCGATTTCCACCTTCTCTTTATAATGAAGCTGAAGGTATGAGGCGATCCGGCGGATTTTCCTTTCCTGAAGATTTTCCTCCCCGACCGGACGCTGCCGGGCAAAGAACATCTCCTCCAGCAGGGCGAAGGAAAGATGGTCGATCTGCTCCGCAACTCCCGGCTCCTGCGACGAGTCGAAAAGTTCCCGGAGATGCCTCATCCAGTCCGTCATGCGGCTGGAAACCGTGACCTCCCACAGGAAGGGTCGCAACCCGAATCCGGCCTTCTGGAGGGCCGGTATGACGGACTCCGGATAAATGACATAAAAAGCCTCCCGCCCGCCCTTGATCTCAAAACTGCGTTCCATCCCCGGCGGCTTGATGATCACATGAGGGAACGGCGTCCGGTATTCCTTTCCTTCCAGAATGTCCAGTGCATATTCCTCATCGGTCGATCCGAGCCTTAAACAGAACTCGATCTTCCCGAGGTAGACGTTCCGCCCATTCTGGGACTCGCTGTGTATCAGGTAGCCCAGCGAATGCACCGGGAACGGAAACCGGAACCGTCTCGGCACGTTCGTCATATTCAGATGCACATATTCCATGAAAGACCTCCCGAGGATTTAAGATAGACGCTTCCGGCGGAATTTCAAATCAAATTTGGCATGAATGTCCTGTTTTTTGGCAACTCCACCCTCTTGCAAAACACGGACCGGAACGTATATTCAATGACAGGATCATTCATAAACAAGGAGACTGCAATCATGTCCTGCGACTGGAATTTCTACTATAATTTCGACACCGAACACAAGCTCGAAAAATGGGAAACCGTTTCCTTCGACAAAGGAAAATTCACCCTCCAGACCGAACTCGATTCCGAGGGCGGCGCTTTTACCCTGCTGACATGGGCCGCCCTCAACCACGATCCGGACAACACCCGCGTAACGCGTTTTTGCGTCAATGGAAAATGGAGCGGCCCGCTTGAACGGAGCAGTCCGGTCTACATCTATCCCCATCTTTCGAGAATGGGCTTCCGGACCTCCCTGAAGAAAGGCACGAATGTCATTCAGGCGGAGGGCTTCACCCGGGCGGACGATCCGCGCACGGTCATTCATATTTCCCTCGCAAAAGATCTTTCCCCCGTCGAAAGAACCCATCACAGGGAATTCCTTTCGATTCCCGCGAAAGAATACAAATTTTCCGCGAAGACGCCGGACCTGACGGGGTTCACGCCCGGAGTCGGATGCACGGCATCCCCCGGACGTTTCGGTTTCTCCAAGGGCGACGGCGTGCTGGATTGCGCCATGCCCACACTCGGAACCATCGACAAAATGTATGTCTGCGGGCATCCCCTCTATAAAAAGCCGTTCCGCTGGAGCTATTCCACGCTTCCGGAGGGAGCGGCTTTCCACGGTTCATATTCCCCCGCGACGGAAGGCATCGGCAAGGATGACATTCAGGTCAATCACCTGAGCGTCCGCTGGGGAACCCGGTTTGGAAACTCTTCCTATTCGTGCACCTACTCCCTGGCTTCGCCCGGCATCATCACCGAATGCGATTCGGGCGTCATGCGGATTTCCGGTCTGGAATACGCGGGCAACTACAACGGGATCGCCATCCCGCGCGAAAAAGGCAAGATCGAAGTAGCCTCCCTCCACGACGTCGAAGATATCCGGATGTCGGAAAACTTCCTGCTTCTCTTCGGATGCACGGAGTTCCCGGACCTGCCGCTTCTGCTGGTATTCAAGGAACAGCCGGAACGCATGGAAGTCAGGCTCGATCCCGCGACGAACCGTCTTGCCGAACTCATTTTCCACGGGTGTTCCCTGATCGTCACCGCGACGCCGTTTGGCTTCGAAAGCCTTCAGCCGGTCCGTCCGGACGACAGGAAGTTCCTCCGCGACGCCGT
>CAYWZD010000570.1:0-2826 GCA_964462755.1 uncultured Victivallales bacterium
CTTCCGAATCCACGGGGAATGGACCTGACGATCCTCCCGCCCGACGGAGGGAAAAACAAGATCAGTGAACTATATAAAAATCCGGAGTCCAAGCCATGAAAACCGCGTTGATCTGGAGTCTTCTGTTTGCGGCGTCCGCATTGTCCGCCCAGCATATCGGATATCTGATACCTTCAGGCGGGAAGGCGGGGGAGACGGTCGAAGTGCTTCTGGGAGGGCAGCAGCTCTGGGGGATACGGGAGGGTGTCGTCACCGGAAAAGGTGTGACGGTGGAATCGGTGACGCTGGTTCCGGGAATTCCTCCGGTGGGCGGGAAACAAAGAACCTTCCTTGTCGACTGGATGCGGGATGTGGTGAAGGGGAAGAAGGGGACTCCCGTGAAGCCCTCCGATACTGAAGAGCTCAAAGACTGGCGGAAGCATCCGTATTTCGACAAGATTGACCAACTGACTCCCCTTGAATTTCACATCCTTACGGAAAGCATTTTCATTCCGCGGAACTCCCTTCAGATGAGCCCCGCGATCAACAGTCTGGCCATTCTGAAGATCAAGATCGACCCGGATGCGGCTCCCGGATGCCGTGAGTTGCGTCTGCTTGGCAACATGAGGTTGAGCAACCCCCTTCCGTTTTATGTGGGCGTCATCCCGGAAGAAAAAGAGCCCTATATGGCGATTCCGCCGAAAAAACAGGAGACGGTGCGTTTCAACATCCCCTCCGTTCTCAACGGACAGATCTTGCCGAAGGAGACGGACACCTGGTATTTTTCGGCTAAGAAAGGGCAAAAGCTGGTTTTTCAGACGGAGGCCCGCTCGCTGGTTCCTTTCATGGGGGATTGCGTGCCGGGTTACTTTCAATGTTCCTTGGAAGTGCTGGACGCCAAGGGAAAACGAATCGGGTATGCCGATGACAACTACTTCGATCCGGACCCCGTCCTTTCCTGTGTGATTCCGGCGGATGGAGAATACCGTCTGCTGGTTCGGGACGCTATTTATCGCGGGCGCGCCGACTTCGTCTACCGTATTTCCGTGACCGAAGGAGAAGCTCCGCAGTATAAACTCCTGAATCCTCCTTCCATGGGTCTGCCGCTGACGGAGTCCGCAAAACTTCCCGTTTCCCGGGAGACCTCTTTCCCCGTCCTTCTCAAGGGGCTGATTGCGGCTCCTGGCGCTTCTGAAATTTTCAAAATCAAGGCTGTCAAAGGAGAGAAAATCGTCGGCGAAGTTTTTGCGCGGCGCCTGCTGTCTCCTCTGGATTCATATCTGACGGTTTCTGGACCGGATGGAAAGCAGATCGCCGTCAACGATGATTTCCCGCGCATCAAGGTCGGAACGCTTCTCCAGCATACCGATTCTTTCCTCAGTTTCACGGCTCCGGAGAATGGGGAATACACTTTCCGCGTCACCGACAACACCGGGAAGGGCGGAAAGGACTACGGTTATTATCTCCGGATCGATCACGAACGGCCCGATTTCAATATTTATTGCGTTCCGTCTTCGCTGTCTGTTGAAATTTCCGGAGTGACCCCCGTTGAAGTGATTGTGGAGCCGCTGGAAGGATTCAACAACGAAATCCGGTTGGAATTGAAGGCAGCCACCGGCCGGTTTTATTTTACCGGGAATCCCGTGATTCCGGCCGGCTGCACCCGCGCACTTGTCACCATGAGTTGTATGCAGGACCGGAACCGGGGCATCGTTCCCGCGGAAATGATGGCGGTGTCCGGGAAATTCCGCAAGAAAGTGATTCCCGCCGATGAAATGACGCAGGCATTTGCCTATACCCATCTGATGCCGTCCGAAAACCTCTACCTCATGAAGCGGTGGAGTCAGTTCGGTTCCAATCTTTTCTCCTGGGCGAATTCCAAGCAGTTCCGCTGGAAACTGGCTCCCGGCGGAACGCTTCAGCTGAAGGTTCTCCGGAAGGCGCTTCCGAAAGGCGCCGAATATGAGTTCAAACTCAGGAACGAGGTCAAAGGTGTGACGCTTGCGAAAGTGGAAACGGCGGAAAAAGAAAAGGGAACCGCGGAAATCACACTGACTCTTCAGGCGGACAAAAGTATCAAAGAACAGAAGTTCAACCAGATCGTGACAGTCGGACTCTCTTATAATACACCTCCGAACAAGGAGGGGAAAATTTCCACCAGAAAGTCGGAAATCGCATTGCCGGCTGTTCAACTTGAGATCGGAGGTAAGTAAGGAATGGTTTTACACAGTTTGTTCGAGGCCGAAAACGGCTGCAGCGAGCACTTTTTCAGCGCCGTTTCGCATCCCGGATACAGTTTTGCGGCGGAGGCGGAATCCCTGCTTTCGGAATATGATCGCCAGACCGCGGAATTCGGATGCTCGGTCCGGACAGAGTTTCTCCTCCGGTTTCATTTGAGCGATGTTTCCAACCAGGCGCCGATCCTCCGGGGAATCCTTGCCGGCCGCCACTCTTTTATTTCGATCGTCGGGCAGCCCCCCGCGGAAGGGGCGCGTCTGGCTTTGGAGGCATGGCATGTCAGCCCGATGGAAAAGACCGCGTTGTCCGGCAATTCCTTCTGTTTCCGTTTCCGCAACTACGAAGTCATTCTGTCTGAAGGAGGAAACCCGGAATCCCCGGACAGTTTTTCCCAGACGGCGGACGAGTTCCTTTCTCTGGAAAAAATGCTGGCCGGACACTCCGGCAGTGTGGCGGACAATACCGTCCGCACCTGGCTGTACTGCCGTGATGTTGACAATAACTACGCCGGTCTTGTCCGGGCACGGAATGAATATTTCACAAAAATCGGACTTACCCGGGACACCCATTTCATAGCCAGCACCGGAATCGAGGGGCAATCCGAAATGC
>CAYWZD010000571.1:0-2822 GCA_964462755.1 uncultured Victivallales bacterium
CGGGTTCCTCGAAGTTGCCTCCGGCGGGACTGACCGAACCGCCGATCGTGATGGACCCTTTCGAGCCGTCGTTCAGCACGACCAATCCGGCGCGCTCGTAGAAGCCCGCGATCAGGGATTCGAGGTAGGCGGGGAATGCTTCCTCGCCGGGAATCTCTTCCAGACGCCCGGACATCTCGCGCAGGGCCTGGGCCCAGCGGGAAGTGGAGTCGGCCAGAAGCAGGACGTTGAGTCCCATCTGACGGTAGTATTCGGCCAGCGTCACGGCCGTGTAGACAGACGCCTCGCGGGCCGCGACCGGCATCGAACTTGTGTTGCAGATGATGATCGAACGGTCCATCAGGCTCTTGCCGGTGCGGGGGTCCTCCAGATGCGGGAACTCCCGCAGGATTTCCACGACTTCGCCCGCGCGTTCGCCGCAGGCCGCGATGATCACCACATCCGCCTCGGCGTGCTGGCTGATGGCGTGCTGAAGGACGGTCTTGCCCGCGCCGAACGGACCGGGGGTGCAGAAGGTTCCGCCTTGCGCGACCGGGAAAAAGGTGTCGATGATCCGCTGTTGTGTGATCAGGGGATCGACCGGCATGAGCTTTTCCTTATAACAGGAAATCGGAATCTTGACCGGCCATTTCTGGACCATGGTCACTTCCCGTTCCTCGCCGCGTGCGTTTTTGACTTTCGCCACACAGTCATGAAGTTTGTATGTCCCGGCGGGAACGACGGACGTCACTTCCCAGCTTCCCGGAAAAGAGAAGGGCAGCATGATATAATGTTTGAAGATGCCTTCCGGGACGGACCCGATGCGGTCGCCCGCGAGAAGGGTGTCGCCGGTTTTGGCGATCGGGGTGAACTCCCAGACGGAATCGTTTTCGAGGGGGTTCATGTAAAGGCCGCGCTGAAGGAAGAATCCCGACTTCTCGGCCAGCTTGTCGAGGGGATTCTGAAGGCCGTCGAAGACTTTGGTAAGCAGACCGGGGCCAAGCTCCACGCTCAAAAGATGGTTGGTGAACTCGATGGAGTCGCCGATCTTGAGTCCGCCCGTGTCTTCGAACACCTG
The DNA here is from genome assembly GCA_964462755.1 of uncultured Victivallales bacterium. Taxonomy (GTDB): domain Bacteria; phylum Verrucomicrobiota; class Lentisphaeria; order Victivallales; family UBA1829; genus SIG94. Next base: position 1,058 of record CAYWZD010000571.1, read on the forward strand.
AAGGTCGGCGCGCTGTCCGCGGACGCGGATCACTTCGGCCTTGAGACGAATTTCGCCCAGGATCGCGTAGGCCACTTCGTTCTGTGTCACGGCAGTGTCGAATTCAACAGTCAGCATGTTGCCGTTTACGCCGACGATATGTCCTTTGTTATTTTCGTTGTCCGGCATGTCGGAAAATCACTCCTGCTTTGATGATATGGTTTGATTGTCTGTTGATTGAACCGATCGTTCGGCCGCTTCGGCGGCCCTGTCCAGATTTCCGGCGGCGTCCGAGGGCTTCCGCGCGGCGATTTTTTCCAGAATCAGAAGCTTGATGCGATAGATGCAGAGTCCGTCGAAGTTAAAGGAATGATCCCACTCCATTCCTTCGAGGAGCCGCCAGCGGGCCGCATTCAGCGTTCTTTCCTTTTCCATCGGGTCGCCAGGCGAGGAGAACACTTCCGACGCGGTCGCCGACGCGGTCGAATCATAGGGAGGGAACTTGACCAGATACGGTTCCGGGTCCACGGAAAGCTTGCCCGCGCGAAGCTGCGCAAGGGTGTTGCGGAGGCAGATTTCCCAGCGCACATAACGGAGAACCGCCTCGGTTTCAGGGTTGTCGTCGGAAATGGTCGGAGGCGACATCTTCACCGGGACCGTTTCCAGACGGGGCACTTCCCTTCCATCCAGTTTCAGCGCGGAAAGGAAGTTCATCCGGTCCGGATCGAGAAAAGCCGAACAAAGCTCCAGAAACCTTTCCGACGAAATGGGCGGCGCTTCATCGAGGCGCAGCATCGGAAGGGAAGCTTTCAGTGCAAAGTAATTATGTTTCATGAGCGGCTTTCCTCCGGATTCATTGTAAGACGACGCCCATCAGCCTTTAATGACAGAGGCAAGTTTGGGACCGACAAAACGGCAGAGGACTTCGGCCAAAGCGTCATCGCTGAAATCGAAATAAACATCATTGCCCCGGAAGGAGATCTGAAGCCCGGAGTTGAATTCATTGGTGAGACGGATCACCGGCTGCGTCTTGAGGGCGGCCAGCAGACGCGCCTTGAGGCTCGTTTCCACGGCGGCCTGATCCTTCTGGGGAAGGAGAAGTTCGACGGACGCCTCGGATTTGGGATCTTTGGCATAGGCCGCGGCCAGCTGAAGGATGATCTGTTCCATCAGTTCGGGCTTCATCGCCTCCCCGACACAGTCGTGCGCCACAGCATTGAGTTTCGCCAGCAGATCGGCCCGCAGGGCGATGACGGCGTCCCGCGCCGCCTGGCGGATGGCGGCATTGCCTTTTTCCTCATTGGCCCGGGCGGTTTCCTCGGACTTCCGGGCAAAAGCCTCCGCCTGGGTTTTCGCATCCTCAATGATCTTCGCGGCCTGGGCTTTGGCGTCGGCTATAATGGAGGCCTTTTCTTTTTCAGCCTTCTGAATGCCGTCCGAATGAATTTTTTCCAACAGACCTTGAATATCTTCCGCCATGTCTTCAGTCTCCTTGAGGTGTCGATTATTCTTTATCCCAACAGCGCATATATAAGGCAAATATACATCCTTTTTTGTTTTATGCAAAGAAAAGTGCCTGTAAAAAATCCCGGAAACCGGATGCAGACTCATCATTCCGCCACATTTCAGGGCCGTCGCCGAACGCGAAATCACGCCGGACAACCGGGCCGGATACTCTCAAACAGCGGCCGCCGTCCGGAAAAAAGATTGCGGGGAACTCATTATCAACAGAAAAAAACTGGAAATTTTGTATAATCGTGCTATAGTAGAAGAGTTGCTATTGTTG
>CAYWZD010000572.1:0-2803 GCA_964462755.1 uncultured Victivallales bacterium
GCACGGTGTTTCTGGTGGTGTTCCACGGCGGGCGAAAGAACGTTGAAATCCGCCTCCACGGCAAAGCTCCGGACAGTTTCCAGAGAAGGATAGGACTGATACCCGAACTCGGAACAGAAACGCGGCTTGACCTCGAAATAGGCGCCGAAGGTCCGCCCCTCGCTCCAAACCGACCAGTAATGCATGTCCCCGGCGGCGTCATTGTGCCAGTTGTCGGCAAAGTCGTCCGTTCCGGACCCGGGCGAGGTCGGCCAGAAACGCCGGGACGGGTCCAGTTTCCGGGACAACGTTCCCAGCATCCGGTTCAGACGGTCGTAATTGACCAGATAGCGGTCGCGGTTTTCCCGGCAGGGCAGATACCAGTTCAAAGAACCCAGTACCTCATTGTCGCCACACCAGAGGGCGATACAGGCATGGGAACGAAGACGGCGGTATTGAAACTCCAGTTCAGCCTCCACTTCCGCGAGGAAATCCTCCGTGGCGGGATATTGCGAACAGGAGAACATCAGGTCCTGCCAGACCAGTATTCCCTTGCGGTCGCAGAGGTCGTAAAAAATCTCTTTCTCGTAAATGCCGCCGCCCCAGCACCGGAGCATGTTCATATTCGCGGCAACCGTGGAATCCAGAAGCCTCTCGTAGCGTTCCGGCGTCCAGCGTTCCGGCAGAGCATCGACGGGAATCCACGACGCTCCCTTGCAGAAGACATCCACGCCGTTCACACGGACAATCATCGAACTTCCCGTTCCGTCGAGGTCTTTCTCCGTGATCAATTCAAGCGAGCGAAGGCCCACTTGTTCCGAAAGGAATTCCAGACCGCACGAGGCAGAAAGTCCGTACAGCGCCTGCGCCCCGTATCCGTTGGGCCACCAGAGGTCCGGGTTCTCCGTCAGGAAGATGCATTCCACAAAAACGATTCCTTTTTCAAGCGGAACGGTCACGGTTTTCGTCTCGTTCCCGAACTTGAAAATGACTTCACGCACGGAAGGCGCCTCCGATTCGATTTCCAGCACTGCGGTCAATTCACACACGCCCGGCGAGTGCTTCTGTCGGTGATTCAGCGAACGGAAAAGAAAATCGTCCGCACCCCGGAGAAGCATTTCCCCGTAAACGCCGGAAACCAGAATCGTCGGCCCCCAATCCCACCCGCCGGAACAATGGCATTTGCGGATGCAATTCTGATGAGGCGAGCCGATGTAAGAACCTTGCGGCACGGGGAACGGCAGTTTTTCCGCCATCCGCGCGGCAATCCGCTCCGGGCTTTTCAACAGAATCGAAATGGCGTTCCGGCCGGGCTGGAGAAACGGTTTTGCGTCCCGGCACCAATGCCGGAACAGATTCGAACAGGAGAGGAATGGCTTGCCGTTGAGGGTGATTTCCGCAAATGTATCGACAAAATCCGCTTCGAAAAGGACGCGGGGAAACGACAGAAGTTCGTCCGGGACGTCGAATTCGCGGGAATAGGTCCAGTCGAACGTCCGTTCTTTCTGGATCAGAAGCTCGTTTCTGCCGAAGTAAGGATCGGGGATGAGCCCCGCCTGAAACAGCGCGGAATAGTTGTCGCCCGGGAGATTCGCCGGAACGGGAGACATTCCTTCGCGGGAAAGCGTCCAGCGGCCGGAGAGGGAAATGGAATTCGGTTTCATTATTTTTCCTTGCGGGGTTGAACTCAATGAGTGATGCTTTCAGGAGGGATCTGCCAGGTGACGGAACCGGTGCGCGGATAATCGTTTCCGAGGTCCATGTCGGTTGTAATCTGACGCAGATGACGGGTAAAGGAGAGGCGGTGCGCCGGAGTTTCGGGGACGGGTTCGCCCCATGTCGACTGTGCGGCGTTAAAGAGAGCGGAGAAGAACTTCGTCCCGTTGTCCTCGTGCCAGAACGTGGTCAGCAGACCTTCGATCTTCCGGCGGCGAGCCATGCGCGCCAGCGCCCGGATGCCGTCCCCCTGATTCCAAGGACATGCCAGCACGGGGAACCCCAGATCCTGAAAATAGTTGACGGTCGTGTATTCGAAGTCTTCCGAAGGAGGTGCGCCTCCGTACATCCAGTCCGCGATCACAATGTCCTTCGGAAGTTCGTCCACAATCGTTCCGAAAGAAAATTCCCGGAGACCGTTCCGGGTGCCGAAGTCCGCAAAACGTTCGTCGCCCTGTTCCAGAAGCATGTCATGCCACAGAATGATCCGGGTGTTCCTGTCGGCAAAAAGCTCATGGAAAAAGAGAATATGGTCGATGACAAGCCGCCGCAGGTCGCGTTTCCGGCAGAGGGCGCAATGCCCGAGGTCCTCCGCCTCGTCGCACCCGATGTGAAAGTAGGACGGACGTCCGAAAAAGTCGTGTAGTTCCGTCACGGCGTCCCGGAGAAGTGCACGCGTATGCGGATTGGAAAGACACCAGCTCCAGCCCTCGGGTTCAAAGAGAGGCGCGAGTTCGGGACGGGAATCCAGAATGATATGCTTGTCGCTCCTGTTTCTTGCTCCGGCCGCATGTCCCAGCACATTGAATTGCGGAATCAGCGTCAGTCCGGCTTCGGCCGCCTCCTTCACGATCCGCGCCAGCATGCCGCGATCCAGACGAGCCTCCTCCAGAGAAAGCTCCGAATGCGATTCGAAGGGAAAGGTTCCCCAGAATTCCAACACGAGATAACGCAGTTTCCAGTATGCCGCCAAACGGATTTTCTTTTCCAGATCCACCGGATTCGTTTCGGGAAACACGCAGAAATGAACCCCGCGAAAACGGATTTCCGGCACGTCCTCGATCCGGCCGCAGGGCAGCTGATACCCGGTCAGCCGTGCGGTTCCGGG
>CAYWZD010000573.1:0-2796 GCA_964462755.1 uncultured Victivallales bacterium
TGCGTTCCGCGAGTGTTTTGCTCTTTTTCGGTTCGGCCTCCTCCGAGGCTTTCGGACGCTGGATGGTGATTTTCGTGCCTGCCCGTGGACCGTCCGCGATGATCGCCGGAACGCCTTCTTCCGGCTTCTCCGTTTCCCGCCAGTCGCCGGGACCGAGAACCGTGTTTTCCGCAAGCGGATTGTCCCCGTTCTCTTTTTCTTCCTCTTTGACGTGATAATTCTGCGAAACCAGCACCGTTTCCGGTTCTTTTGCGGCCAGGCTTGCCACATATTCCTTGCGTTTTTTTTCGAGATATTCGCGGTTCATGCAGCGTGGCTCCGGAATCAGATTGGCGAAGAGGTAGCCAGCCTCTTTGCGCTCTTTGCACGCCGGACATGCCCCGCAGCCCTCTTCTTTCCACGGCAGACTCGAAAGCAGCGTGGCGAACTTTTCGTAAAGCGTCTCACTGAAGTTACGGACGGACACGGTTTTCAGTTCGCGCCCTTCGACACTGCGGATGAAGTCGAAAATACTGTCCTGGATTGCGGGCGGAAATGTGGCGATCGTTTCATAATGGGCTACGGTCATATAGCCGAATACCTTATCCATCATGGCCTTTTTCCAAAGTTCGGAAAGATTCAGCAGATTCAAGCGCCGCGCTACCCATGTCGAGGAATGGCCGATCTCCTCCGCCAGCGCGTCCAGCGTCTTGAACTTTTCGCGCATGGAATAAAGCTTCGTGATCTCTTCTGCCAGCGAAAGATTCGTGTGCTGATTCGCCACATACGCATTGACTTCAGAATCGCCGTCAATCAGCACGGCTTCCTGTCCGAGTTCGATTTCCGTGATTCCGGCCGAGACCAGCGTTTTGAAGCGGCGGCGTCCGTCCTCGACCGCATAGTCGAAAGCCGGATTGTTTTCGATCTTTTTGAGCGCGATCGGTTGCAGTAGCGGTTTTAACCCTTTTGCGATTCGGCCTTTGATGCTGGCCAGCAGGTGCATGTCGTCGGCGCGATTGTAGGCGCGGTCCGCCCCACATTTGATTCTGTTCACAGGGATTTTCGTGTCCATGATGTTTTTTCCTTTCCTTAGGTTGGTTTCTCTTCGGGAATTTCCCGGTTCACACTCGTGAACGCCGGGAAATTCCACTTTTCTCCATCGGTTCAGGCGTTGGACGCCGTTTCGATCTTTCTGTTTTCCCTCTTGACATTTTGCTTTGGGAAGTGTATAGTTCAAGTATGCAAATCAAGGAGGCATGTTATGGAAGCGAGTATTCTCGATTTACGGAAAAATATGAAGAAAGTTATGTCGGCAATCGAACGGAACGAGCGGGTCGTGCTTACCCGTCGTCATCGGAAAATGGCCGTAATTTTGCCTGCTCGTGAAAGTCGGGAAAACAAAGCCAGAGTTTGCGATCTTCCCGCATTTGGCATGTGGGCGAAATGCGAGGACAGGAAGGATGTAGGCGCGTATATCTGTGAACTTCGCAAGCCACGGAGTTTCCGATGATTTTCGATACCGATGTTCTGATTTGGACTTTGCGCGGCAATCAGAAAGCAGCCAAAGCGATTGACGACTGCGAGGAACGTTTCATCTCGGCGGTGACCTACATGGAGCTGATTCAAGGTGCGCGCAATAAGATCGAACAGAAAACAATCAAAGATTTCCTGTCGGCACTGGGATTCCAGACGCTTCCGATCAACGAAAACATTTCGCTTCGCGCCACGGTATTCATGGAAGAGTTTTTTCTGAAGTCCGGAATTGGACTGGCCGATGCATTGATTTTTGCCACGGCATGCGAATATTCGATGACCCTTTGCAGTGCGAACAAAAAGCATTACAAGGACATTTCCTCTTTGATGACCAAAGAATTCCGTCCGTAAACAATCAGGCACATTCTTTTTCCGATTCGGGGTCGTTGCTTCCGTCCAGAATTTCCATGTTGCCGAAGGTTTGGGCATTGCTCAATTCGGGGAAATAGTTGGAGAGTTTCGGTTCATCTTCCGAATCGTAATGACGGCACTGACCATCGCTGGTCTTGTTGAGTTCGAAGATGATCTGTTCCAATTCCAGCGACAGAGCGCTTTTCTCCTTGGCGGCGCTGAATTCCTCTTCGGGCGTGTTCTTGAGCTTGGAAAGCCGGACGGTTTTCGCTTCCAACTCGGTACGGCTGACGGCGAGTTCCTTCGGCTTGTCGTAAACCAGTTTTCGGATGGCCGTCAGCAGATGTTCCGCATCGGAGGAATCGCCTTGCAGTTTGATCGGGAGGTGCGGCGAGTTCCAGCCTTTGATCTGAAAATGAACCGAGCATCTGGAATCATCCAATTTGTTGGCATAGAGGATTTCACCCTGTGCGACCAATCGGATTTTCAGATTTCCTATGCTCAAATCGTCCATGACGGTACTGCCGGACTTGTTCAAGTAGTTGCAATCCTTGACAGCGGCACACCAGGCAAAGCGAATCACCCGATCCAACGCATCGCATTTATCCCGGATCGTTCCTGTGAGTTCGCGTTTCCCGTAATGCATGGAGAGGCTTCCAAGTTCCAGTGTCGGATGAACGGCAATGAACTTCTCCAATTCAGGAATTTCCTCTTTCATGGCCGGAATCAGCGCCGAAAGCGATTTTTCCTGTTCCTGCCGGATGCGGATGTTGCGGCGATGCTGTCGTTCGAGGGCATCGAGTTCCTTCAAGCGTGTTTCGATTACAACTTTACGCCGGAGCTTCGGGTTGCCGGAAATCGCCGCTGAAAAGCTGGCATAGTCGAGTGCGCAATCGTCGTTGATTTCCTGAATGGTTCTGGCGCAGCGCCCCT
>CAYWZD010000574.1:0-2780 GCA_964462755.1 uncultured Victivallales bacterium
GCAGAGATGCTGCGCCTCCATCACCACGCCGACCCCTTCCGGCTGGAGTTTCTCAAAAATCACCTGGGCGATCTGTTTGGAAAGGCGTTCCTGAATCTGGAGACGGCGGGCGAAAACATCCACCACGCGGGCCAGTTTGCTGACCCCGATCACCTTGCCGCGCGGGATATAGCCGATCGTGCATTTTCCGAAAAACGGCAGCATGTGATGTTCGCAAAGGCTGTAGAATTCGATGTTGCGGACGATGATCATGTCGTCCTGTTCCACCCCGTAGATCGCGCCGTTGATCACTTCGTCGATGTCCTGGGAATAGCCGCGGGTCAGAAATTTGAAACTCTTTTCCACCCGGTCCGGGGTTTTCAGGAGTCCTTCCCGTGTCGGGTCCTCTCCCAGAGCAAGCAATATCTTACGGATTTCTTCCTGCATGAGATCCAATTTCTCCATTTATTATTAAATGGATAATATACACCGCCGGAAGAAATAAACAACCTCCCAAAGAAAAATCCCGCACCGGGGAAAAGCTCCACGGACGCGGGACTTCAGGAAAAAGTCCGGAAATTCAAGCCTTCTTTTTCGGGGCCGGATTCGAATGGTCGATTTCCACTTTCAGCGCGGCCCCCGGATCTTTCACCGCGCCCGCCAGAATATCCGCCTCCGTAATGCGCGACAGATAAATGAAGCCGCCGTCCGCACGGAGATAGTCGTGGATCAGATACAGGAAACCGTCATCTCCTTCCACGCCGTCCGGATAGGAGACCGGCGCCCTTTCATCCAGCAGAAGCCGATAGGGCCATGTTTTGCCGTCATCCTCCGAGAGATACGCGGTCATGCGTTCCCGCGGACGCCACTTCTCCTTTGAAAACGTCTCCTCCGTATCGTTGTAGACCAGAAGAAGACGACCCGACTTCAAGCGGCGGATGAACATTCTGCTGTTCGGCCCGGAAATGGAACGCGAAAGCGCCGGAGCGGTCCAGGTGAACCCGCGGTCATAAGAAAAAGCCTCGGCTGTCCCGAGATTCACGCGGATCAGCGCCTGAAGCGTGCCGTCGCCCAGCTCCACGAACATGTGTTCGTCGAAGACCGGGCCGCCCTCCACGTTCCTCATTTCGATTCTGCCGCGAACCGAAAAACTCTTTCCCTGATCCTCCGAAGCCACCAGATAACACCCCGGTTTCACGCCCAGGGAATCGTGCCGCAGGAACGCCGGGTTGCTCCACAGGGAAACCGGCAGACACCATGTGCCGTCGGAAAGCACGGTCGGTTTGTTCATCATGATTCCGTTGGAGATCCGTACGGAAGGCGTAAAACGGAATTGTTCCGGCGGGTCCTGCGGGTTTTCCAGAATGGAATACCAGACGCCCGCAATACCGTCGTAAATGTCCCATGTCCCGCTGGTTCCTCCGCAACCCTGCGCCCAGAACCAGTAGAAGCGGCCGTCCGGAGCCACCCAGAGGGTCGAGTCGAAAGCCCTTACGGACGGATGCGGCGGATCGACCACGGCAACCGGAGATTTCCAGTTTTTCCCGTTGTCGTCGCTAATCGACAGCATGACATAGTTTTCACAGCATTCGCTGTCGCCGCCCGCATACCAGACCGCGAAAAGGCGTCCCGACGGAATCCTTTCGATTCCCGGAATTCCCTGATGGGTCCGATGGGCGCGTGCATGTTTTTCCGTGGCCGGGGTCACCGGAACCGGATCGAGACTCGCATACGTGAAGTTCTGCATTTTTCTGTTTCCTTTCTGTCGGATAAATCTTTTATCATATAAAATATTCATCCGGCTTGAAAAGACAATGTTCAGGATATATAATCAATAAACTTTTTGTTCACTTTTAAGGATTTGACATCATGCGGGAAAAAATACTTGCGCTGATGCGGGAGATTCACTCGAATCTGGAATGGCGCAGCTTTTATCTGCCGGAACCGTACCGTCCGCCCGGATACAATAAAAATCCGCAACCATACGACCGCCTGCTCATTCTTCTGGGCGGGATCAAGAACGAACCGATGAACCTTCACGGAAAACTGACCCGCGTCCGGCTGGAAAAAGGAGATTTCTACCTGATCCGCAAAGCCATCTGGGAATATACCGCGCTGGATACGGCGCACGAATTTTTCTGCATCATCCCGCACGATGGCTATCTGAGGCTGGTGTGGTATCCGATCCGCAAGCCGCAGCGCGGACACGATCCCTGGCCGGAAAACGTCTGGTTCCATACGAAGGGGGTGTCGGAAAGCCTTCTGCACGCGTTCGAGATCCTGAAAAGCCCGGAGGCCTCGGAAAATCCGGAGACCGCCGCGGAATGCGCAAAGCTGATCGTGAAACTCTCCATTCTGGAAGCGGAAAAAGGGGAACTGGCGGAGAACAAGGCGCGGCAGACGTTCGAGCGTCTGCGTCATTTCGTGGAATACAACTTCACCTCGCCGATCACACGGGAAGACGCGGCAAGGCATTTCGGGCTGACACCGGCGTATGTCTCCCAGCTCTTCCGTCGGTATCTAAACCGTTCCTTCGTCGATTATCTTTCCGCCTGCCGGTTCGACCTTGCCAAACGGATGCTTCTGGAAACGGACATCCCGATCAAGAATCTTTATGCCGAGTGCGGCTTCGAAAATGAGATCCACTTCATCCGGCGCTTCCGGGAAGTGAACGGGCTTTCCCCCGGACGTTTCCGTCTCCGTCACACTTCCCGGGATTCCTGATTTTCAAGAGGAAAAATTCAGAGATCGATATCCACAATGGTCACGCCGCCGGGCGACACCTTGACCCGGAAGGAGCG
>CAYWZD010000575.1:0-2776 GCA_964462755.1 uncultured Victivallales bacterium
TGGCTTCCGCGCTGATCCGGATTCCTTCGCTCCGGGCGCGCCGGACGGACTCGATTGCATTCCGGCAGGAAACGTGCTGGATATGAACCTTCCAGTCCGCCATGCGCGCCAGAATGATGTCCCGGACGACCATCAGCTCCTCGGAAGCCGGGGCAATCCCCTTCATGCCGAGAAAAACCGACCAGTGGCCTTCGTTCATGACGCCGCCGCTGGCAAGAATCGTATCTTCGCAGTGGTCGAGGATCGGAAGCGAGAACGTGCGCGAATATTCGACCACATGACGCATCAGTTCATGGTTCTGGATGCACCTGCCGTCATCGGAGAGCGCCACGACTCCGGCGGCTTTGAGTCCGCCGATGCCGGACATTTCCTGTCCTTCGAGGTTCTTGGTCATCGCGCCGCAGGGCAGCACCTTGACCACGCCGTCGCTTTCCGCATAGGTCCGGATGTAATGGATCGTGCCGGGATTGTCCGCGCACGGGCTGGTATTGGGCATGGAGACGATCGCGGTGAATCCGCCGGCCGCCGCCGCACGGGTTCCCGTATGAATGGTTTCCGCATCCGTCTTGCCGGGCTGGCGCAGATGCACGTGCATGTCGATGAAACCGGGAGCCAGCACATAGCCGGACAGGTCCACGATCTCCGCGTCCTTCCAGGAGGACGGATCGGCGAAAACGCCGTTCTCGACCCCGACATCCATGACTTCGTCGATTCTCCGCGCAGGATCCACGACCCTCGCGCCTCTGTAAATTATCTTTTTGCTCATTTCAGACACCCCGCCACGAGAAAGAGAACCGCCATGCGCACGGCGAGTCCGTTGGTTACCTGTTCGAGAATGACCGACTGCGGGCCGTCCGCAAGCTCGGAGGAAAGCTCCACATCGCGGTTGATCGGACCCGGGTGCATGATCAGCGCATCGGGTTTGATATACTTGAAACTTTCGCGGTTGAGCCCGAACACCTTGGCATATTCGCCGGTGCTCGGGAAGAATCCGCTGCGCTGCCGCTCATGCTGAATGCGGAGAAGATTGACCACATCGGCGCCGACGAGAGCGTCCTTGAGGTTGTCGCAGACCCGGACCCCCGCCCTTGTGAACTCGCGCGGAACCAGAGTGGACGGCCCCGCGAACGTCACGTTCGCACCGAGCTTGAGGAGTCCCCACATGTCGCTCCGGGCCACACGGCTGTGGAGGATGTCGCCGACGATCGAGACATTCAGCCCCTTGATCCGTCCGAACTTTTCGCGGATCGTGAAGATGTCCAGCAGGGCCTGCGTCGGATGTCCGTGCGCGCCGTCGCCGGCGTTGATGATGCCGCACCGGACGCGCGGCGCCAGAAAATTCGGGGCGCCCGTCGCGGAATGACGCAGAACGATCAGGTCCGCCTGAAGCGCTTCGATGTTCCGGACCGTGTCCAACAGCGTCTCCCCTTTCTTGAGACTGCTGGCCTCCGCGGACATGTTGATGATGTCCGCGCTCAGGCGCTGTTCCGCCAGCTCGAAGGAAATCCGTGTCCGCGTGCTGGGTTCGATGAACATGTTTACGACGGTCTTCCCGCGGAGGGCGGGCACCTTCTTGATCTTGCGCTGAGAAACCTTCTTGAACTCTTCCGCCGTATCGAGAATGAACTCAATCTCGTCGGGGGAGAGGTCGTAAAGACACAGCAGATCTTTTCTGTTCCAGGGATAATCATTCATGGGGGGAGACCCTTATGTTGGGGTTCGGAATGGAATAAACATAGTCTTCTTCTCCGGTGATCTCGTGCCAGCTGATCTGAAGACGCCGCGACGGCTCCAGATCGATGACTTTGCCCACATAATCCCCGCGGATCGGGAATTCAAGATGCCCGCGGTCCAGCAGGGCGGCCAGCCTCACAACCGTGGGGCGGCCGTAGTCGGTGATGGCGTCGAGAGCGGCGCGGATGCTCCGGCCGGTCTGAAGGATGTCGTCCACCAGGATAATCGTTTTTTCATTGATGTCGAACGGGATGCGTGTCTCGAAGATCATCGGCAGGGTTTTCCGCAGTCCGATGTCGTCACGGTACATCGTGATGTCAAGAGTTCCGAAAGGAATAAGACGGTTGGTTTGTTTCTGAATTTCGCGGACCAGACGTTCCGCAAGAAGCACTCCGCCGCGCTGGATGCCGATCAAGACCAGACTTTCCTCCACGGCATTTCTGTTTTCTTCACAGACGTCCGCCGCGATCTTCCTGACAAGGCCCGCAATCTCCGGCGCCTCCATCAGTCGGGGACAGTCTTCCTGAGGGGTCGAATCCATGTTCACCGTAACTTTCCGGATGGTTAAATGACTGCATCCGGAATTGTAACATACCGCCGTTTTCCTTTTTTTCCAGACGAGACAAAAAAAAGTTCGGAATTTTTTTGGAAACCGTTAGAATTTTCCTCCCGTGTCAGGAACGGCGGTCCAAAGCGCGGTAGCCGATCGCTTCGAAGATGTGGTCGCGGCGGATTTCCTCACAGCCGGCCAGATCGGCAATCGTCCGGGAAACACGCAGAATCCGGTCATAGGCGCGGGCACTCAATCCGAACTCATGAATCGCATGACGGATGATCGTCTCGGTGGTCTTGTCCAGCTTGCAGTATTTGAGCATCTGGGACGGCTCCATCCGCCCGTTGCAGGCGATTTTCAGGGAATGGAAACGCTCCGTTTGAATTTTTCGCGCCCGGATGACTCTCTCCCGTATCGCGGCGCTGCTCTCCGAGGAACCGCGCGACAGCAGTTCATCTTCCGTCAGGGCCGCCAGTTCCACATGAAGAT
>CAYWZD010000576.1:0-2772 GCA_964462755.1 uncultured Victivallales bacterium
ATCGCGATACAGCAGACGGAGCAATTTCGAGGGGGTGACGGACAATTCCGCCGCGGCCTCTTTCTGATTCCAGCCCGCGGCGGACAGACAATCCAGCACTTGCGCCATCCAGAACGGATAGCGGTCGTGAGTGATGGAAGATGCCGGTTCAAACGAGAAATCCGGGGAGGAAGGGAACTCCTCCCGGAACTCGAGCGCAATCTGCCGACGCAGTTTTTTCAGTGCATGGGAACGGTTTTCCGTCTGGCTCCGGCTGGAGGCGTCCGAGGCGACCGCGCCGCTGGGTTTGTGCGTAAGCCGGACTGCGGTCGAAGTCTTGTTGACCTTCTGTCCGCCGTGCCCGGAAGACTTGTGAAAGTCCTGCACGCAGTCGCGCAAAAGGACTTCGTCCTCCAGCGTCAGCCACTCGTTCCGTTTTGAGTTCATATAATCGTTTCCTTCCGTTCAGAAGAATTCCGCCGCCGCATCGTTCCAGAAGACGAGCCCGCGTTCGGACAACGCAATCCGGTCCGCATCATACGCCAGAAATCCTTCCGCCGCAAGATGTTCCAGTTCATGATGCCAATATTTCTCCGGGTCGGTTCCGGTCAGGGCGTCGAACTCGCCCCTTTTCCAGCCGCGCACCGTGCGGAGTCCCATGACCCAGATTTCCGCAAGACGCTTCGCCTCCGGAATCTCGTCCCGTTCGGGCGGTTCCCCCGCCAGCCAGCGCTTGACGGACGGCGTTTCCGTCCACCGGAGGCGTCCGTCGAAGGAACAGGCGGACGGTCCCAGTCCCAGATACGTTCCGCCGTGCCAGACATTCCAGTTGTGGCGGCACTCGAAACCGGGCCGGGCATAGTTCGAAATCTCATACCGTTCCAGCCCGTTTTCAGAGAGGAACCGGACCGCCAGTTCGCCCATTTCCGCGCCCGGCACCTCCGATTCATTCCCTTTCACACGTTTCGCCAGCGGCGTGTTTTCCTCGACCGAAAGGGAGTAGGCCGAAAGGTGCTGAATCCCGAAGGAAACCGCCCGTTCCAACTCCTTTTTCCATTCGCGGACGGTCTGTCCCGGCAGTTCGTAAATCAGGTCCATGCCAAGATTTTTCAGTCCGGCGCTCCGCAGCATTTTCAGGGCGGATTCCACTTTCCGCACGTCTCCGCGCCGCCCGATGAGACGCCGTTTCTCCTCATCGAACGCCTGCACGCCCATACTGACGCGGTTCACGAAAGAACTCATCGCTTCCGCCTTTTCCGGGGTCAGGCTCTCCGGATTGCACTCCATCGAAACCTCCGCGTCTCCGTCAAACCGAAAATTCTTTTTCAGCATGGCAAACAGACGCTCCAGCAGGTCTGGAGAAAGCAGCGTCGGCGTTCCCCCGCCGAAATAAACCGACTTCAGGGGAAGAGCACCGGACGAATACCGTGCAGCGTCTTCCGTCAGCTTCCCGAACCACTCTTCCGAGAGGGAGGAATCCGGTTCGGAATAAAACGCGCAGTAATCGCACTTGCCCGCGCAAAACGGCACATGGATATAGAGATTTTCCCAGGGGCGGACATTCATTTTTTCAATGCGGCCAGCGCGGAAGCCGCGACCTCCGCATAGGGAACGTCCAGCTCGCGGGAGACCTTCAGACAGTCTTCATATTCAGGTTTTTCGGAAACGACCCGACCCTCCATCATGGCGCGCTTCACGCGGATCTGAACGCCGGGGGAAAGTTCGGCAACGACGATCTCGCGGTCCAGAATCCGGCGTTTCTTCTCATTCACACGGATTCCCAGCGTACCGCTCTCCCGGAAAATCAGACGGCAGAGCGCATCCGCATTTTCCGGCTTGCAAAGCACATGAAGACACACGGCGCTCCGCTGTTTCTTCATCGTGCAGGGGATCATCCAGACATCCAGCGCCCCGAGGTCGAACAGTTTCGCGGAGAGCGCTCCGGTCAGTTCGGGAGTCACGTCGTCCAGATTGGTTTCAAGCTCACAGCAGAGTTCTTCCTTCCATACAATGGAATCGGCAGACTCCAGCAAGGTCGCGCGAAGGACGTTCGGACGCCCTTTCAATTCGCGGCTTCCGAAAGAGGCGGACGAGGCCAGCACTTTTCCGGAAAGGGTCAGGTTCTGACCGCCGGGAAACGAGGTCAGCAGAGCGGCCCCGGTCGGGGTAATCATCTCGAAAGGCTCGTCCGTCTGCTGTATCTGGACTCCTTCCAGAAGGCGGAGGGTCGCAGGCGCGGGAATGGGATAGACCCCATGACGGCACCGGAACGTCCCGGTCCCTTCCGGCAGAACGCCGAAAGTCACGGAATCGATGCCGAGCTGAACCAGCGCAAAGCAGGAGCCGAGAATATCGACGATCGAATCGACCGCGCCGACCTCATGGAAATGAATATGGTGCGTATGACAGCCGTGAATGTGCGCTTCGGCTTCGGCCAGACGATGGAAGACCTTGTGCGCCAGCTCCTTCGCATGGGAAGGCATTTGCGCCCGGTCAATGATGTGTTCGATCTCGTGAAGGCCGCGTTCGATCCCGGAAGATTTCGTGATCTTCACATTCAATTTGAGTCCGTTCAGACCGGAGGCGGAAAAAGGGGATGTCTCGATGACGAATTCATCTTCCGGAATGGCGGTGCGCAAAACCGTTTCGATCTCCTTGAGGTCCGCGCCGAGGCCAGCGAGCGACGCCAGAATCATGTCGCCGGCCGCACCGCCGACGCTGTCGAAACGAATGAACTTCATGCTGTTTTGCCTTTCCGCTTCAGGATCACGGCACTCAGCCAGGGAAGCCGCA
>CAYWZD010000577.1:0-2770 GCA_964462755.1 uncultured Victivallales bacterium
CTCGTCCTTTGGCGGGGGAACCGCCGCCGCAAAGGCAAAGTGCATGAGGGCTCCTTGCCCTCAAACTCCCCGGCAGGGAAAAATTCCCTGCACCCCGGCAAACTCGTTTGCCGTCTTTGAAAACTCCAATGGAATGCGGCTTGAAATCACAAAAAGAGGAAAGTATATTCAGCAACGGCAAAATGCCGGAAAGAGAGGTCCCGCCATGATGAAGGATTTTCCTCTGAACAAGGTTTTCACGCTGATCGAACCCGGTCCCGTGCTGCTGGTGACGACCGCAAGCGGCCGGAAAAAAAACATCATGACCATCTCCTGGAGCATGCCGATGGATTTCTCGCCCACGATCGCCCTCCTCACGGGATCATGGAACCATTCCTTCGAAACCATGATGAAAACCCGGGAGTGCGTGCTGGCGGTGCCGGCCGTCGACCTGATGGAGAAAACAGTCGGCATCGGAATGTGTTCCGGCACAGACACCGACAAGTTCCGGAAATTCGAGCTTACCGCGGGAAAAGCGCAGAAAGTCCGGGCACCCCTGATCCTCGAATGTCTCGCCAATATTGAATGCCGCGTTGCGGACTATGTCGAGAACCACGGCATTGTCGTTCTGAACGCGGTCAAGGCATGGATCGACGACGAACGCAAGGAGCGCCGGATGTTCCATGCCATAGGAGACGGACACTTCATCATGGACGGACGTATCGTGAATCTCCGCAAGCTGATGGAGGCGAAAATTCCTTCCGGAGTCTGACCCCGTTCCACAGAAACAATTCTGCACGGTCCTCTCCTGTTTTATCCTCTCCCTGAATTGAGGCTTGTTTCTCTTCGGGGAGAATTCTTTTTTTTTCATGAAATTCTTCCTGAAAAAAATCCAAAATATAACAGCCGGTACTTGTAAATTCCGAATCTTACTATATATTTATGTTTCCCAAATTATTTAATTTTTAAACGGAGTAGGTGTTCCATGGACAAGACAGGTGAATGCTGGCGTTTGCTGTTCAATCTTGTCGACGACTTCAGGGAAGCGGCGAACAAATACAACCACGACTCCCATTCCGAGGTTGCGAGCGTCACCGTCGGACAAATGAAAATCCTCAAGGCGATCGCCTATTTCATGGAAGAAAAAACGTCCGGCGGGGTCATGCTGAAAACGCTGGCTGAAAAAGTCCACCTGACCCCCGGCGCGACATCCCTTATCGTGGATTCGCTGGTCAAGATGGGAATGCTGGAACGCAAGCCCAGCGAAGTAGACCGTCGGGCGGTAAGAATCGGACTCTCCCAGGAAGGAAGACGGAAAGTGGCCGGATATACGAACTTCTTTAAAATATATACGGAAAAATTTCTGGCGGAACTTTCGCCGGAAGACAGAGAGAAATTCATAGAGTTAATGAAGCGTTTCCATAACAATATCAAAGAGGAAATTGAGAAATGAATCACAAGACTGTTGTATTGTCCACAGCCATAATGATTGGAATAGTGATAACGGGAGTCTCCTGCAACGAACTGAGAAAGAAAACGGCGGCACCGACAGCGCCTCCTCCGGCCCCTCCTCAAGTCCAGGTAGGCTACAGTTTCGTTCAGGAAATGCCCCTCACCGAACTTCAGGATTATGTGGGACAGGTAGCCGCCTGGGAAAAAGTGACGGTTCCCGTCCGTGTCTCGGGCATCCTTGAAAAAATCTGTTTCAAAGACGGTGACTTTGTGAAAAAAGGCCAGCTTCTTTTCATGATTGAAGACGCTGAATACAAAGCCAACGTGGCGGCAGCCAAGGCGACCGTCGACCAGACGAAAGCGGAAATGGTCTATGCCCAGACCCATTACAACCGCCAGGCCTCGCTCGCGGAAAAGAACGCCGCGGCCCAGTCCGCGAAAGACGACGCCACCCGGCTCAAGGAATACACCCGGGCGAAATACGCCGAAGCACTGGCGAAGCTCCAGACTGCTGAAATTGCGCTCGGCTACACGAAAATCTACTCCGAAATCAACGGCCGCGCCGGCAAAACCGTCTATTCGCCGGGCAACTATGTGACCCCTTCCAGCGGCTCGCTGGTGACGATCGTCAGTTCCAATCCGGTCAAAGTAACTTTCTCCATCAGTGAAAGAGACCTGCTCTCGCTTTTCGGAGGAACAATGGGACTCAAAGACCGCGCGGACCTGAAAGTCTATCTGCCGGACGGCACTCTCTGCAAGGGCAAGTCCACGTTCATGATGGTGGACAACGAAGTGGATTCCTCCACAGGGTCCGTCAAGATATGGTTCATCGTGCAGAACGACGATCAGAAACTGGTTCCCGGCGGCTTCGTGAGCGTCACGCTCTCCGAGAAGAACCCCCGGATGCTTCCTGTGGTGCCGCTCAGCGCGGTCATGACCGACCAGAAGGGAAGTTATGTGTATAAGCTTCTGAAAGGGAACATCGCCGACCGCGTCGACGTGGTTCTCGGACCTCTCTCCGGCGAACGCCAGTTCATCGAAGAAGGCCTGGCAAAGGGAGACCGCGTGATCGTGACCGGAACGCATAAAGTCTTTCCGAAGAGCGTCGTGGATGCTCATCTTTCCAAGGAGGCCAAATGATCTCCGATCTTTTCATTGAACGTCCGCGACTGGCGATGGTGATCTCCATCGTCATCATGATCGCAGGCGCGCTGTGCGTCACCAAAACCCCGATTGCGGAATACCCGGACATCGTTCCTCCGACCATCAACGTCTCGGCCTCGTATCCGGGCGCCAGCGCCCAGGTGATCGCCGACACCGTGGCGGCTCCGATCGAAAC
>CAYWZD010000578.1:0-2761 GCA_964462755.1 uncultured Victivallales bacterium
TGAAACGATTTGCAGGGAAAGAGTAAGTCCATGAAGCTCAGTCGCTCTGGCACGGGCTGCCTTAAAAATGAACCGTTTTCGTTTCCTCCGGAAGCAGCGGAATCTGAACGGGTTTCCGATCCTTCACCTTCAGAGTCAAAAGTCTTTCTTTTTTCAGGCTGTTCCTGAACGTGATCTCTTCTTTTTCGAAGTTGCAGGAAACCACCTCCGCACAATCGATTCCGAAGGTATGGCGGAGTTCCGGATCCACATAAATCCCGCCGAATTCCTCGAGAATGTCGTCCAGATACAGATACAAGTCCAGGAAAAGCGAATAGCTGTTTTCCGGGATGCTGTTCTTATACAACCCGGACTCGTCATCCATCTGCGGGTTGTTCTCGTAAATGGTGTAAAGGATGTTGTCCCGATGGGGGTTCCCCTTCAGACTCTCTTCGTCGCGGTAGACCATGACCTGACGGAAGGCCGCGATTCCGCGTTCGGCATAGATTTTCTTTCCGGTGGCGCGATAAAGACGGAGCAGAAGATAACCGATCCAGCTGACGGACTGGTTTCCGGTAGCAGTGCACTGGGTGCGCATGTAGTCGGGATACGGATAGAAGCTGGTGGCGACCATTCCGCGGGATTTCCAATGAATGCTGTCATAGAAGCTCCCGGACAGGGGCGGCACGTTGTAGCCCATCATCATGATATTTCCGAAAAGCTGGACTTGTTCGGCGCGATCGCGCCAGAGGGGATCGTTCGTGAAGTCGAAGAGGTCGAGGAACGCCCAGAGCATGGTGCGGTAGCCGTCGACGTCCCACAGACACGGATAATCGGTTTCGCAGCCGCCCATGGCGAACATTCCCTGTTCCTGAAGGTCGAGCCAGCAACGTTCGGCGGTGCGGAGAGCCGCCTCGAACGGACGGACATCTCCGGTAAGCGAGGAAAGCTTCAGGAGAACGGGAATCCATGTCTGGGTTTCGGAATATTGGCTGATCCAGCCGATTTTTTCGACCGGTTTGAGGTCAGGACCGTACAGACGCCGGAAATGACCGTCGGGCTGCTGCAGCGACAGCACCTCTTCGAGAATATACGCGGGGTAATCGTTCTGGAAAAGCGATTTGTCCTTTTCAAAGATCGTCAACGCGTCATAAATCATTTCCGGAAGCGCGAGACTGTCCAGCTTTTCGGGTTCAAATGGAGCCCCCCATCCGCTTTTTTCGCAAAAGGGAAGGATGTCCCGCATGAACTTTCCTGTATGGAATGGATAGGTGAGACGCGAGTTTCCGGCGTGATGGTTGTAAAGATAAAAATCCAGCAGGATGCGGACTTTTTCCCGGAAAGCTTCATCTCCGGTCCGCTTGTATTGCTTGTAAAACCAGTTGGCCTTGAGAAGGTCGTAGGAGAGCCAGGAGCATCCGAACTGATCGTCGGGCCGGTATCCGTCGGGGAACTGCCCGAAGAAATTGCTGAAATAGTGGGCGGCATAGTGGTCGCCCGGAACGTTTCCGGTGAGTTCGGCGCGGGGCCAGACCGAGGTATAGTTTTTCAGAAATTCCCGGATGTCGGTCTGTGGGGAATGGGTCACGGCGCGGTTCAGGCGCCAGAGCACGTTGGAGAGGTGGCCGACATGATTTTCCTTTCCCTTGCCCGCGAACCAGCAGAACTCCAGTTCGACCGTTTCCCCGGGAGCGATTTTCAACGGCGTGCGGAGGGAAAAGGAGTGTGTGAGCCAGGCGTCGTCGCGAGTCAGATCCGACTGCCAATCGTGTGAAAGATCGAGATACGCGCTCCCGCAGTACAGCCTGCCGCAGCAATTGTAAAATAGCTGGTTGTTGGCGCGGGTTGCCAGATAGTCGTTCTCATCAGTCGGATAGGGATAGGCTCCCAGATTCTGTTTGCGTCCCATCCATTTGTAGGAGACATACGTAAAATCGGAAAGCGCGCCGTCGGGGAAATAAAAAAGCCGTTCGAGACCGTCGAATTCCACCGGAACGTCCGTATCATTGTGGAAGAGGACACGCCGCCGGAAATAGACCTCGCCTTCCTCCGGGTCTTCCGCGACCGAGTAAAGGTCTGTCCGCATCCCGGAGACGATGCAGAGCGACTTCCCCTGAAATGAAACCGAAGCGTCGGCAGGGTATTCCAGCTCCAGTTTTTTCCGCCACAGGGCGTTGTGGAAAACATACACGGATGCCTTTCCATTGTGCCAGACCAGCGCCTTGTCTTCCGTGGACAGCTTCCACGGACTTTCCGGCAGTTCCGCCACTTTGAAATAACGTGCTTTTTCCGTGAAATCGCAAATCCGTTTTTCCCGCCGCTGAATGAATGAACTCATTTTCTTTTGGAATCCTTCTCTATCGTTGAATTTGAATCTTCCGAACCGTTCCGTCATCGTCTACAAATGCGAACTCATCCGCCCGTTCCCGGATTCCGGCGATCCGCCTCGGGATCATGGAACAGGCCGCCGCCGCTTCTTCCCCGGAAATTCCCGCGAACTTCCGCAGATTCACATACGCCGTGTTCATGGAGAGAAGGCTTCCGGTCAACTGGTTCGTTCCGGCAATATAAAGGGTGTTCTTTTTGACCTCAAAGCGCTGAGGCGTTCCCGCCGGATCCGGGAATTCGAGAAAACGTCCGGGAAGTCCCGCCGCCGCGCAACAGTCGGTGACCGCGGCAAAACGGCCTGGCCCTTTTGTCCGATAAAAAATTCTGACCAGCTCCGGACAGACATGGACGCCGTCGCAGATGACCTCGCAGGTGAGGGCGTCATTGACAAGGC
>CAYWZD010000579.1:0-2751 GCA_964462755.1 uncultured Victivallales bacterium
CCGTTGCCGACACTCAGATTCAAAACGCATTGGCGATCCTCAAGGATGCTCCGAATTCCAAAGAACTGCTGGAACAACTGAAGAAGTCACTTGAGCAGAAATAAGGAATGGGGTTCCTCCCTCTTTACGGCAGAAGTCTGGAGTGTGGATTCAAAATTCAATCTTGATTTTGCACAATGAAGCTTCTCGACATTGATGACTTCACCCGTCGTTAAACCTTGGTAACATTGCTGCTGATTCCGGAGACATGACGCCGCCCCTGAATGATGTCTTCTTCGTCAACTTCAAGGATACCGGAGCCGTCGCAAAGTCCTGAGGAAGGGGGGATCGGTTTGCTCTTCCTTTTCGGAAAGTTTTTGGAAAGGAAATTGCACGGATAGCGGCCGGGATTCTTATCATTTCCTTACTTTACTCAAAAGAAAGTGGAAGCCCTCCGGAAGACGGATTCAACCGTCTCCCGGAGGGTCTTTTCATTATGCGGAGGTTTGTTCAGATAAATTTTCGTCGACAGGGCTTTCTTCCGGTTTGGTATTGTCTGGAGCCAGTGCCAGGATATAATGGATGATGTCGGTGTTCAGATAACGGACGGCGGTTCCAATCCTGCGGCGTTTGAAAGGAAAGCCTCCAGCTCTCTCGATGTTCTTGAAGTTGCTGAGACCGATGCCGAGCATTTCACCGGCTTCCCGCTGGTCGATCAGCTTTGGTAGGACGTCCGGGACCAGTTCTCCTTTCTGGGAAAGATGCCGGAGGTTGCTCATGATGTTGTTCAGTTCCGGTACCGAAATCAGACCGGATTCCGACAGGGGCTGAAGGAGTCTTCCGATCAGTTTTACAGTAGTGTAGCGGACGGGGGATGTTGTCAGGAGTTTCATTGTTTCTGCGCTCCTTTCCGGGTTATGCGCAGAGGATGTCCCCCGACATTATTTTTTTACGGAAGGAGGGGGAAAACAAAATCGCCTGTTTCGCGGACTTTTTTCCCTGTGGGCCGGACTTTTGCATGGGTTTTTGCGGACTTTTTCCCCCTCCAGACGGATTTTTTAAGGCTCCGGACGGACTGCCCCCAAACGGACTTTCGCCTCAAAAGTCCGAGTCCGTTTGCCGAAAAGTCCGAAATTACAGGGGGGCCAGGACGAAGAGCCCCCGGCCGGGCCAGGAAGGACGGGACACGGGGGCTGCTTTCGGGTTATTACACGGAATTGCTATGGGCAAGACTCCTGTATTGGAGGGCTTTTTTAGGGCATATTTCGGCAAAGAAATCAAGCCGTCTGGGCGAACTTTTTGGAAAGGTTTGCTCGATAAACAAACATCCGAACAATCTCTCTTCTAAAGGCGAATGATTTCCCCCCTGTCTTTTAAAATTTACTTTCTCCGACAAGTCTCTGACCGGCGCATAGCGTCACATTGCCTTTTCTTCCCAGCTCACGATCCCCCCGCCCCGCCCCCGGTATATAGCAATGTAAAACGCGCGCGCACAAAAAAATCCACAATGGAACAACAACAGAGAAAGTAACATCGGAGAAGAACATGAAAGCCACACCAGGAAAAATCGTTTATGAGAATTATCAAGGGTATAAGATTTGGAAGACAAGACACGGAATCGATTTTGGAAGTTATGAGAAAATCGTGAAAGCCGTGATCGAACGGCTGGAGTTCATGATCGATAAGCACAGCCGCGTTCTGGCAACCCACTTCACACTCACCTTTCCTCAACACATCTCCTGCAATGAACAGGATGCAATCCGCCGCTTTATCCGGGATTATCGAACTGTCCTTTATCGCTGGAATTTTGATCCGCAGTTCGTCTGGTGCATCGAGAGAAGCCCAGACCTCGGCTTGCATCTCCATCTTTTTCTCTATCTTGACGGCAACAGGGTAAGATCGTCGTATAACATCTGGGAATTGGCCTGCAACGTCTGGAGCGCGAAATTGAACCTCCCCATCTACACCGGCTACGTATGCTACTCCAGGCAGACCCCTCACAGAATCCTGGAAAGAGACTCCGAGGACTTTAAAAAAGAAAAAGAAAGTATCATTGAATGGGGAAGTTACCTCGCCAAAGTAAAAACAAAGCATCTCGACGCCTACCATCGCCCGTGTTGGGATGCGTCCAAAATGAAATGAAAGGATCCGAGCAATGAACGGAAAACTGCAAGCGAGATTGATGAAATATGCCCCGGAGATGAGGGATGCCATGACCGCCCATACGGAAGGAATTGTCCGGGTGATTGCGGGAGCTGGAACCGGGAAAACCACTGTTCTGCAAAATCGCATGATCTACCTGTATGAAACCGGGAGGGCGAAAGGCAGCGAAATCCTGTGCGTCTCCTTCACCAATAAAGCCGTACAGGAAATCAAAGACCGAATTCCACGCGGCATCGGAAACCATCCTCTCTATCATCCCTTTGTCGCCACGTTCCACTCTTTTTCCGCTTACTACCTGCATCGTGGCAATATGGCCTGCTTCAATTTTCCGGATGACTTCAACATTGCCGGAGACATTGAACACGAAGCGATCTCAGAAATTATAGCGAAAGACCTGAACCTCTCCGAAAAAGAACTATCCTGGGGAGAACTCGTGCTGATGATCGAACAGCGAAAAATGAATAATTACCGCGAATATGTCCTGCTCCTGAAAGACTCCTCAGGGAAGCAAATTCTGGAGAAACAAGCGCAAGCAACAACCCTGGAAGAGGCCGTTTTTTACCGCTATCTTTCTCTGCAGCGGAAAAATAACCTTTTGGACTTCAGCGA
>CAYWZD010000580.1:0-2749 GCA_964462755.1 uncultured Victivallales bacterium
GCCACCGCCGCGTCATCCCAGTGGTTCTCTCCGCCGATAAGCCAATTTCCATCGGACATACGCTGCGGCGTACAGAAAGGAACAAATCTCGGAATGGCCGATTCTTTCTGCCATTCCCATTCGCCGGTGGAGTCGTTCAGGATAAACACTTCGGTGGTCGGGATATGTTCTTCACGCCAGCAGACAAAGAAACCATACAGGGTGTCGTTGTGGGAGAAAAGAAGCGGATGGTTGAATGAAGTCGAACCATCCAATAACGGAGCTTGCGCCCAGATGGACGGTTCGCTCCAGTGCAGGGCATCGGAAGAAACGCATCCCCGGACCAGTTCATCATGGTCGCCTGTCTCCGTTTCACGGTGATTTGCCCATCCCAGGTAAAACCGGTTCCGATGCCATGCTATGGCGGCCTCGTGCAGATAGTGGTAGCCACCGGGTTGGGCCCGTTCAACGGAAACATGAGTCACGATGGGGAGATCAGCCATTTCCCGCGGGGACGGAAACGGCACGGACGGCTCCCATACGGGAACAAGGGATCTGTCGGCGGCAAGTTCGGCTGACGTTGGCTTTGCCTTCTGAGGACTCTCTTTTTCCATAATATAAGCTCTCTTTTTTGGAATCGCCATTTTCAGCGATGTTTGAACGGTTGCCGGGAAGTAAAAACAGATTCACCGCCCGGGTTCCGGAGACAATCAGATATGTCCATACTCCTTCAAAACTTTTTTCAGCTTCGCCATCATATCATCGGGGAGCCTCATAACCGGTTTTCTGGCGACACCGGCATTGACGCCGCGAAGTTTGAGTCCCTCTTTGATGACCGAAAGCCACGGGCAAGGAAGTCCTTTGGCGGTGTTTTCCGTAAAGAGCGGAAGATAAGGACGAATTTTTTCGAAGTGGTAACGCTGCGCTTCATCGATCTTTCTTGTCTTTGCAAGGTCGTATACCGTCTTGTTCTCTTTCGGGAACAAGTTGCCTGTTCCGCAAACCCATCCGTCCGCCCACATGGATACGCTTTCAACCGGGCAGATGTCATACCCGTAGAAAATACCGAACCCATCGTCCGTCAGTGCGCGAAGATCCTGCTGCCGGTATACATCCGCCTGACGCTCCTTGACGGCATTTATCAACCCGTCGTTATACAACTTTGCCATGAATTTGTCCGTCATGAGACAGGTGGAATAATAAGGATTGTGATAGAGCATGACCGGAATGGAGATTGCCTTGCGAATCGCCTTGTAGTGTTCGTAGAGTTCATCTTCGTTGGGAGCCATATACCACGGAGTGACAACCATCACCCCGTCCGCCCCTGCCGCTTCGGCGCTTTTCGACAAGTCAATCGCATCGACCGTACGGTAAGCTCCGGTGGCGCAGAATACTTTTACCCGTCCCGCCGCATATTCGCAGACGGCGGCATTGACTTTTTTCTGTTCCTCACGGGACATAGCGATAAACTCACCCGTGCTGCCGGACGGAATAACCCCGTCCACGCCGTTTTTAACCAGAAATTCGGTGACTTCTTTCAACCCGGAGAAATCGATCGATTCGTCCGACTCGTTGAAAGGGGTTACCATCGGAATGAAAATGCCCTCAGGCTTCTTTGAAATGTTTGACATGATATTTCCTTTTAATGAATTCAAATGTTTCGTTTTTTAAATGTTCTGATCCGAATCCCTTCCAGCCCCCCTGCTCTCAATTCATAGCGCCCGGCTCCTTGTTCGTTGAGGTTTGAAATTCTCTGCTGAGCATCTCGCTGTTTCTTACGATAAGGGAGTTGTCCAGCTTAATATCCTGCGGCTGATTTATACCTTTTTCAATTTGCCCGCCCAGAAGTTCAACGGCTTTTTCTATCATTTTATCGAAGGGCTGCGCCACCGTAGTCATCGGGGGATTCTGATAACGCGAAAGATTGGAATTCTCCATGGAAATGACTGTGACGGGGTTCTCCTTGCAGTCATTCAGCATTTGTATTGCGCTGTTCAACGGCAATATGATATCCTCTCCTGCCAGAAAGAACGCCGAAACCCCGGATGCGAGCATGTTTTTAATCATGGTCGTTTCCGCCTGTTCGCTGAGGAAGCCAACCAATTCAGGACTCCAGCCGAGCCCCCTCTCCTCATAGACCTTCCTGAATCCATCCGCCCGCAACTGATTCCCCCACAAGCGGCAGTCCAGAATGATACCGGCGCGCTTATGGCCTTTTTCGATCAAATATTCAGCCGCCATTCGTCCGCTCTGTTCATGGTCGCTGTAAATTCTGGAACAGCCGGGAACCGGGCCGCTGTTGATCAAGACGACCGGCATATTGGGCATTCGTTTCATCGTTTCCCCGATGTTTCCGTTCCAGCTGAAACAGACCAGACCATCCAGAAGGCAGTTTTGAAGGGAAATAATGTTATGCGAGGAAAAGAACTCGATACTGTATCCCTTGACTGACAGTTCATTGAGAAGGTGCAGCAGGACGGTGTCAATATACCCGTAGACTCCATGCATTATCATGTGGTCCAGGGTCGTGATAATGCCAATGGTTTGTCTTCTGGCTCTCATTTTTGGCTTGAAGTTGTAGTCGGCCGCAGCCTTCAATACCATTTTCCGTGTAGACTCCGATGTTCGATCCCGGTTATTCAAAACCCGGCTCACGGTTGCATACGATACTCCGGTGATCTCCGCCAAATCATAAATGGATTTACATTCTGTTTTTTTCATTTCGGCAATCTCCATTTTAACTTTGTGTAACTATTACGCAATATTATAT
>CAYWZD010000581.1:0-2744 GCA_964462755.1 uncultured Victivallales bacterium
TCGAAGCCGCCGGGAACGATCGAATGGGAATAAACGGAGAACGCTGAATGGAAATCCTCGGCGGTCTGGCAAGGGGAACTCCTCTGAAGGTCCCGTCCGGAATGAACGTGCGGCCAACCGCGGTGCGTTCGCGGCGAGCCTTGTTCGACAGCCTCGGCGATTTCCGGGACCGTTCGGTCATGGACCTTTTCGCGGGGAGCGGGGCGCTCGGACTGGAAGCCGCCAGCCGGGGCGCGGCCCGTGTGGATCTCATCGAGATGTCTCCTCCGGCGCTTTCGGTCATCCGTTCCAATCTGTCGAAAGTCGAGAAGTTCTGTCCGGACTGCCGCTTCAGTGTGATTCCGGGAAAAATTCCCGACTGTTTCCGTCAGCTGGCCGTCCGGGTTTCCCCCGTGGATCTGATCCTTGCCGATCCTCCATACGCGGACTCCGCGGAGCTGTTGGCTGCCCTTCTTGAAAACGAATTTTTCCGGGACTGGGCCGCGCCGTCCACCCTGATCTGGGAGCTTCCTGACTTCCGGACTTCCCTGAAAGTTTTTCCGAAGGAATGGAAGCTCTGCGCCATCCGGGAACTGGGCTCGTCCCGCTTTCTGTTTGTGAAAAGGGACTGAAAGTGCGTAACCGTCCCTCCTTCATGGGGAAATACATCAAAAAATGGCTGAAAATACACAAATAAACGGGTTTTTTGATTTGACAAGAAGATTTGAGAATGTAGTGTAAAGGGTAAATTTTTTCTGGAAAGTCTTTCCAGGGTGGAAATCTTATCGGAATAGGAGACAGACGAATGCGTATTCTGAACCGGATTATCAATATCCTGATTTTGCTCGCGGCTATTGCGGCCGTAGTTTTTTCTTATATGCTTTTCAGCAAACGGGAGAAGCTGGTTGACGGCTGGGATCAGATGGCAAAGGCAATCTCGGCCACGGCGAAGACCATTGATGCCGGCGGCGCTTCAGGAACCAAGGCCGCTCTGGAACTGGCCGATGATAAGCTCAAACACACCAACTACGAGCAGCTGGCTCAGATCCTTCCGAAACTGAAGGAAAATACCGAAAAGATTGTGGCGCAACGCAACGCGCTGGCCGATTCCGTCCAGCAGGCGGCCACCACCCTTTCCATTCAGGGAATCGACAGCAAGGAATTGAAGAATATCGCGTCCTATCAGGATAAGGAAAGAGCGTTCAACTCGAAAGTTCAGGAATTCCGTAATGTCCGGGACAAGGTATCCGAAGGTTATTCCGAAACCGCCAGACTGGCGGGCGGCGATGTAAGCTCTTCCGAGTTCAACGGTCCCACCACCTACAGCGCCGCGATTGAAAAAGTCAACTCTGCCGTTCAGGATGCGGTGACCCGCCGGAACGACTATGCCAATTACGTTTCCCAGATTGTGCGGACCATCGGCATTCCGTCTCCCCGGCTGACCGATAAGAATTACCGCGAAGAATTCGCCAAGACCCTGAAGTCCGTTCAGGCCTACCGCCAGGAATTCGCGCAGACAAAAAGTCAGCTCAGTGCTGAAAAAAGCAAGTCCCAGCGTCTCTCCAACGAAGTGGAAGCCCACAAGAAAACGATCACCGCCCATCTGGCAAACATCCGGACACAGAAGAGCAAAATCGATGAGCTCACGAATATCCTCACCAAGGACGGCAGCATTCAGCTTCCTCCCGTCCTGCTGACCGGCAAGGAGCCCGAATGCTACAAGTTTGTGAAGGGAACTATCGAATACATCGACAATGATTTCGGGTTCGTCACGATCGATATCGGCAAAAATTACACCTTCAACCAGCGGTATGGAATCAAGGACAACAAGGTTCCGTTCCCCCTGACCCCCGGGAAAATCATGACCGTCGCCCGCGGGCTGAATACGGATCACCCGGTGTTTGTCGGCAAGATTTTCGTCACCAAGGTGGAGGACAATTCCGCCATCTGCAATCTGATGGGTGGAAAGCCCTCCGACTTCAAGGTCGGCGACACGGTTTACTTCTCGGATGACGACATCAATGCCGCTCTCGGGAATGCCAAACAGTCCACCGCCAAGAAATAAGGGAAACTGATATGTTTTCATCTCCCGTTTTTACAGTGACTTCCATTCTGACCCTCCTCTGCCTGCTGAGCGTAATTGTCATGCAGGTGCTCGAGATGAAGTGTTATGCAATGTTCTGACAATATTCTTTCTTCCTCAGCGGGATGGAAAATCGTAAGAATATGTGTTCCGCTCTTTTTCTTGACAACTTGGATTCTCTTCTTCTTGTGTTCCTGTACCGACTATGAACGTACCGGGGTGAATTCACGTCCTTTCAACGAGCCCCGAAGCTGGGAAAACAACCCTTACGGGAATGCTTTCCACAATTAATGCGGATTTTCAGCCAACTATATTTGGAGTAAGAAAATGCCTCAAGTTCAAATTCTCGGGAGTGCCGCCGCGGAGGGCATTCCCGCCATCTTCTGCAACTGTCGGGTTTGTCGCGCAGCTTGGGAAAACGGCGGCAAAGACATCCGTTTCCGGGCCGCTTATAAACTGAATGACCATGTCAGGATCGACTTCGGCCCCGACAGCCTGGCTCAGGAGTACAAATTCAAGCTCCACTCGGAAAAACTCAAGCATCTGTTCATCACTCACAGCCATGAAGACCACCTGTATCTGGAGCTGCTGAATTACCGCATGCCCGGTTTTTCGGTGGTGGAAGAGGACAATATTCTCAACATCTACGGCAATCCCGGCGTAATCCGTGAACTCAACCGGC
>CAYWZD010000582.1:0-2738 GCA_964462755.1 uncultured Victivallales bacterium
ACTGCACCAGAAGCGAGTTGATCCGGGCTTCCATCTGCACCGCGTTGTTGATGATGGCCGCCATTCCGATTTTCCCTTCAAACACGATCAGGGCGCCGCATCGGCGGAAAGACATCTGGGTGACGGCGCTTGCAATCTCTTCGATCGCCTCTTTCTGCTGGGTCCTCTTGTGCCGGGCCAGATGGCTCCCCAGCTGGGCGAACGCACGCCGGAGTTCCGGCTGGAATATGACGATCATGGCAATGGCGAACACGGGCCACAGGTTCTGGAGCACCCACCCGAACACTTCCATCCGGAGGGAGAATGTCAGAAGCATCAGCAGAACCAGCGTGACGACGATTCCCACCAGGGCGCTGACCGCGCGGGTGCCGCGGAAAAAGTAGAGAATCGAGTAAATGATCAGCAGAATGAGGCAGAATTCAATCGGCGGATTGATATAGGATATCCAGAACTGCTGCAAGGCTTCGGGAAACTGTTTCAGCGTCAGATCCATGTTGTTGATGGTCGCAGGGTTCATCGCAATCCTTTCTCAATGTCTCCATACGGTGAGGTAATATAACTTCAAAATCTGAAAATTCAGCAGGATATTCGCCTTTTTTGCAATTATTTTCAGGACTCTTCCGGGAGAGTCCGCGACGGACGGCTGTTTTTCAGGATGTCCGCGGATGAAAAAAAATGCGCTCCGGACGGATTTCCCGTCGGAGCGCGGAATGTGCGGACCCGGCGGACCGGTTTACTTCACGACGATGTTGACCACGCGTTTCGGAACGCAGATGATCTTGACCACCGTTTTGCCCTCGATCTGTTTCTTGACGTCGGCATTTGCGAGCGCGAGCTTTTCCATTTCAGGCGCGGCGGCTTCCGCGGGCATCATCATGCGGACACGCGGTTTTCCGTTGACCTGAATGAGAATCTCCAACTCGTCCTCGACCAGAAGTTTTTCATCGTAAGCGGGCCAGTCCGCGAGAGAGGCCGGCGCCTGTTTTCCGAGGATTTCCCAGAGCTCTTCTGCGATGTGCGGGGCGTAGGGCGACAGCAATCTCACGAACGGCTCCGCCGCCGCGCGCGGCATTTCCGGAAGTTTGGAGAACTCGTTCACGAAGATCATCATCTGGCTGATGGCCGTGTTGAAGTTCAGCGTGTCGGTGTCCTCCGTGACTTTCTTGATGGTGGCGTGCAGCAGCTTGAGCTGCGCCTTGTCCAATTCCGCATTGGAAAGCGGCGTTTCCGCGATCATTTTCCAGATGCGTTTCAGGAAGCGGAAGACGCCTTCCACCCCCTGCGTGCTCCAGGGCTTGACGGCTTCCAGCGGTCCCATGAACATCTCATACAGACGCATGCTGTCGGCTCCGTACTGGTGAATCACTTCGTCCGGGTTGACCACGTTGCGGAGGGATTTGGACATCTTGGCCGGGAAGGCTGTCAGAGCCTCTCCGGTCTCCTTGTCGAAGGGATTGCCGTCCTTCATTTCCACCTTGTCGTTCGGGAGGATGACGCCGCGCGCGTTCTTGTAGGACGTTCCGAGGATCATGCCCTGATTGACGAGTCTCCGGAAGGGCTCCTTCGTGGAGACCGCGCCGATGTCGTAGAGAACCTTGTGCCAGAAACGGGCATAGAGCAGATGCAATACGGCGTGTTCGGCGCCGCCGACGTAAAGGTCGATCGGCATCCAGTATTTTTCCTTTTCGGGATCGACGAACGCATTCGGATTGTGGGGATCGATGTAGCGCAGATAATACCAGCAGGAACCCGCCCACTGCGGCATGGTGTTGGTTTCGCGGCGCCCCTTCATGCCGGTGACCGGATCGGTGTAGTCGAGCCACGCGCCCGCCTTGGCCAGCGGGGATTCCCCGGTTCCGGCGGGCTTGAAGTCCGCCAGCTCTGGCAGGGTGACGGGCAGCTCGGATTCGTCCGCCAGACGGATGGAGCCGTCCTCCATGAGGATCACGGGGAAGGGCTCGCCCCAGTAGCGCTGACGGCTGAACAGCCAGTCGCGGAGTTTGTAGTTGGTGGTTTTCTTTCCGATGCCGCGTTCGGCGAGCCATTGGATGGTTTTCGCCTTGGCCTCGGTGACGCGGAGACCGTTGATGTCCAGCCCCTGGTCGTTGGCGCTGTTGACGGATTTGCCGTCGCCGGTCCAGCAGACATTCCCCGTGAAGACGTCGGCCGGATCGATCTTGAGCGACTCGGCTTCCGCCGGATCGGGTTCGATGATGCAGCGGATCGGAATCTCAAACTTGACCGCGAAATCGAAGTCGCGGGTGTCGTGTGCGGGCACCGCCATGATGGCGCCTGTCCCGTAGGAAATGAGCACATAGTCGGCAATCCAGATCGGAATCTTTTCGCCGTTGACGGGATTGATCGCGTAGGCGCCGGTGAAACAGCCGGTTTTGTCGTTGTTGAGGCCGGTGCGGTCCAGATCGCTTTTGGAGGCAGCGAACTTCTGGTAGGTTTCGACCGCCTCCCTGCATTCGGGCGTGGTGATGGCGTCGACGAGGGCGTTTTCGGGCGCGAGCACCATGTAGGTGGCCCCGAAAAGGGTGTCGGGACGCGTGGTGAAGACCGTGACCGTCTTATCGGTCCCGTCGATTTTGAACGTGACTTCCGCACCCTCGGACTTGCCGATCCAGTTGCGCTGCATCTCCTTGATGCCTTCGGGCCAGTCGAGTTCCTCGATGTCGGCCAGGAGGCGTTCCGCGTATTCGGTGATCTTGAGCACCCACTGGCGCATGGGTTTG